>JBQGEO010000101.1:0-4786 GCA_052039655.1 Pararcticibacter sp. | reverse complement strand
ATCGTAGCTGCGGCAAAATTCCATCTTTCAGGCCATCACGATTTCACCAGGGAAAGATTATACGGAATGGCTCAGGTGATATGGGATGGCATTAAGACACAGTCATAGGGACTGCAGCATTTCTTATTTAAGACATTTTATGAATAAAAAAAATACATCCGCTTCATACTCATTACTAAAACCCTTCAAATAAAATATGAAATATAATAGATTAGTCTTACCCTTTCTGGTAAGTATACCCCTGCTGACTCCGGGTATAATCAAAGCCCAAACGCAGCAGGACTCCACCCTTCAGGGTGCCACGCTTCAGCAATGCATAGACTATGCCCTGAAAAACCAGCCGCAGGTTAAGCAATCGCTGATTGACGAAGAAATCGGGGAACGCGATATTAATTCAGCTCTTTCCGGCTGGCTTCCCCAGATCACCGGAACAGGATCTCTTAACAGCAATATCAAGCGTCAGGTGATGTTCTTTGGAGGCGAAACGGTTACCGTTGGAAGTAAATACACCTCTGTACTGGGAGCACAGGCCAACCAGCAGATCCTGAACGCGGGGCTGATTCAGGCTTCAAAAACAGCTAAATGGTACAGGCTTCAGTACAAACAGAACACCGAAAACAACCGCATCTCAGCTGTCGTGGAAGTAAGCAAGGCTTTTTATGATATCCTCACAAGCCAGGAACAGCTTAAGATCACCGACGAAAACATATCCCGCCTGCAAAAGCAGTTAAAAGATGCTTACGCACAGTACGAAGGCGGCCTGGTTGATAAGACTGACTATAAAAGGGCTCAGATCAGCCTGAGCAACTCGCTGGCTGATAAGAAAAGAATCACCGAGTTGTTAAAATATAAATATTCCTATCTGAAACAACTGATGGGTTATCCTGCCGAAAAAGATATCTCTCTCACCTTCAATAATACCAATATGGAGACTGAGGCCTCAATTGATACCACACAGCAGTTAAACTATCAGAACCGCGTTGAATTCAGGCAGGTCGAAACACAAAGAAGACTGCAGGGAATCAACACAAGCTACAATAAGCTGGCTTACCTTCCCTCTCTTTCAGCAAATATCAACTACAACTGGAACTATTTAAACAATAATTTTTCCGACTTGTATAACGATCACTTCCCGAGCTCTGTTGCCGGACTAACACTCAGTATCCCAATTTTCCAGGGGACATACAGAACACAGCAGATAAGAAAGTCACAGTTGCAGGAGCGTCGTCTGGATCTCGATCTTCTTAATACCAAGAACCAGATCTACTCCCAGTACGAAGCTGCTCTCGCTACATATAAAGCGAACCTCAACGACTGGAGAACAGCGCAGCAAAACGTGGAACTTTCAAGTGAGGTCTATAATACGATCAAACTACAATATAATGAAGGCATTAAGACCTATCTTGAGCTCATGACGGCAGAGACCGACCTGAGAACAAGCCAGGTAACATATTTAAATGCCCTTTATAGTTTATTATCAAGCAAACTGGATTTACAACAAGCATTAGGAACCATTACCTTTCAACAATGAAAACGATCATGAATAAAAACTTAACATTCGCCTCTGTCCTTTTCGGATCTGCATTCATCATAGCCTGCGGAGGCGGTGACAAGAATAAACAACAGGGTCCTCCCCCGGCACAGGCAGTACCCGTATCTGTATATACAGTAGCAAAAGAAGAAGTAAAAGGAGTCGACACCTATCCGGGAACCGTTGTCGCTCTGAACGAAGTAGAATTAAGAGCAGAAGTAAATGGCTACATCACGGGCATCTTTGTCCGCGATGGACAGGTAGTTTCCAAAGGCCAGAAGCTCTATGAAATCGACAGAAGCCGGTATGCTGCCGCTTACCGCTCAGCACAGGCACAGGTGCAAAGCGCTAAGGCTGCACTTGAACGGACAAAGAAAGATTATGAAAGATATACCCGCCTGGCTCAGCAGGATGCAATCGCTAAACAACGTGTAGATTATGCGCAGGCCGACCTTCAGACAGCACAGTCGCAGGTTACCTCAGCAGAGGCAGCATTAACAACTGCCGCTACCGATCTGAAACGCTCTGTCATCATTGCTCCGGTATCCGGAAAAGTAGGGATTTCCATGGTAAAACAAGGAAGCCTTGTATCGGCAGGTTCTACCCTCATCAACACCATCTCTTCTCCTAACCCGATTGGAGTGGATATCTTCGTGAACCAAAAAGACATTCCTTACTTTACCCGTCTGCAAAAAGGAGCTTCCTCTTCTTTCAATATCATTCTTGCGGATCAAACCAAATATAACGCCAGCGGAAAGATCCTGGCTGTCGACCGTGAAGTAGACCCTCAAACCGGCACGATCCGTGTCAGGGGAAGCTTCCCCAATGCATCAGGAAACCTGACAGCAGGAATGACAGTTACTGTTGAGGTACCTAATAAGCAATCCGGTGAACAGATCGTTATTCCTTACTCTGCCGTTACAGAACAGTTAGGGCAGTTCTCAGTGTTCGTCGTCGGAGACAGCAGCAAAGTATCACAGCGCCCTGTTACACTGGGCATCAAAACTCAGGACAAAGTAGTGATCCAGGACGGCCTCAAAGAGGGAGAGACAATCGTCAGTGAAGGTACCATGAACCTGAAAGAAGGTGCTGTCGTGCAAACTGGTGCTCCTTCTGCCCCCGGCCAGGCACCCACTCAACCCAAAAAATAAATTAGCACAGAAACAAGAATCTCATGATATCAGAAGTATTTATAAGACGCCCGGTAACTGCCATCGTCATATCTATACTGATCGTCCTGGTAGGAGCTATAGTAATCACTACCTTACCGATCAGCCAGTATCCCAATATATCGCCTCCTACTGTTACGGTGACTTCCACTTACACAGGAGCAGACGCACAAACTGTTGAAAAAACGGTAACAACCCCCATCGAAAGCCAGATCAACGGAACTCCCGGCATGATCTATATGTCGTCGAACAGTACATCTGACGGCCGCTCTGCCATTACGGTGACTTTCGAGGTAGGTACCGATATCGACATCGCCACCCTAGACGTTCAGAACCGCGTGGGTATTGCAGAACCTGCATTACCGGAAGCCGTAAGACGCCTGGGTGTTACTACCCGTAAAGCAAATAACGACATCCTGATGGTACTGGGACTGTACTCGCCCAAAGGAACTTACGATCAGAAGTTCATGTCCAACTATGTAAACCTCTATATCCGGGACGCGATCCTGCGTGTTCAGGGGGTAGGAGACGTGCAGGCTTTCGGGCAGCCCTTCAGTATGCGTGTATGGCTCGATGCTAACAAACTTGCGCAGCTGGGTCTTACACCTGCCGATGTATCAAGTGCCATTCAGGAACAGAACGTCAGGGTTCCCGGAGGAACAGTAGGTGGCCCTCCCCAGCAGTCTAACCAATCCTTCGAATTCTCCGTAGTATTGGATGGAGACCTTGACACCGAAGAACAATTCAAAAATATCATCGTCAAAACAGGTACCAACGGATCTATCGTATACCTGAAAGACGTTGCCCGCGTAGAAATGGGAGAGTTCTCCTATGCCACCAGGTCCAAGGTAAACGGAAAGGTCGCATCCATGATGGCCGTCAACCAGATGCCGGGCGGGAATGCAGTGGAAACAGCCAAGGGTATCTACAAAACCCTCGAAGAACTTAAAAAATCATTTCCCAAGGATCTTGATTACGTGGTCAGTTATGAAACTGTCTCTGTAATTGAAGCATCCATCAGCGAAGTAATTCATACACTGGTTGAGGCCCTGATTCTAGTGACGATCGTGGTATTCTTCTTCCTGCAGAGCTGGAGGGCTACCCTGATCCCGATCCTGGCAATCCCGGTATCGATCATCGGAACCTTCATCTTCTTCACACTGTTCGGTTTCTCCATCAACACTCTTACCATGCTGGCATTCGTACTGGCGATCGGGATTGTGGTGGACGACGCGATTGTGGTGGTGGAAGCCGTGCAGCATTATATAGATCACGAAAAGCTCTCCGCTAAAGAAGCTACAAGAAGAGCAATGAAGGACATTACAGCACCGGTTATTGCAATCGCACTCATCCTGGCTGCTGTGTTCGTACCGGTAGGGTTTATCCCGGGAATGGTCGGCCAGCTCTACCAGCAGTTTGCCATCACCATTGCAGTATCCGTAGTGCTATCGGCATTTGTCGCACTGTCCCTGACCCCGGCATTATGTTCCCTCCTGCTGGTTCCGATGAACCTCAACAAAGAATCCAAAGGACTCAACCGTTTCTTCTTTAAGTTCAACGTGTGGTTCCACCGTACCACCAATAAATACTCAGATGGTGTGAAATGGGCAATCAGGAAAGCTCCTTTGGTCATGATCATCCTTCTATGTATCTATGTGGGCGCTTTCGGCCTTTTCAGGGCAAAATCAGCAGGGTTTATCCCCACTGAAGACGCCGGTATATTCCTGATCGGGGCAAGTCTGCCCGAAGGTGCTTCCGGAGCGCGTACCGATGCATTCCTGACAAGGATCACCGAAACAGTTCAGAAACAAGTGCCTGAAGTTAAAAACATCACTTCTATTGCGGGGATCAATATCCTGAACAGGGCATTTAAATCCAACGCCGGTACATTCTTCATTCAGCTTGTTCCATGGGAGGAAAGAACCCGTACAGTCTCTGAGATTATCGGACAAGTCCAGGGAATGCTGGCAGGAAGTAAAGAAGGAAATATAATGGCGGTTTCTCCTCCCGCAATTCCGGGTCTCGGTATCAGTGGAGGTTTCAGCTTACAGCTGGAAGAACAAGGTTCAGGCGGAGACATCGGGAG
>JBQGEO010000100.1:0-3043 GCA_052039655.1 Pararcticibacter sp. | reverse complement strand
TGCGAAATATGCCCGCAACCGCTATAGCAGGCTGCATGACGACCTCGCGTTAACCCAGACTAAGAAACACCAGAAGGTATTGGTAAAAGCCTGCGAAAGGGCACTTAAGGATATGTTTAACCGTGAGGTGAAGAATATGACGATTTCGCAGGGAGAGATCCTTATAAAACTGGTCGACCGCGAGACGGGTAACAGCAGCTATGAACTTGTTCGTCAGTTGAAAGGAGGCTTTACTGCATTCTGTTATCAGTCGGTAGCCCGCCTGTTTGGTCATAACCTCAAGCAAAAGTATGATCCCCAGCAGGAAAGGGATATTGAGAACATTATTCAGCAGTACGGATATTATGCCGATTCTCCATACCGCTTTAATTAATACCGTTCTCCCTTCTTTTATTTCTGTTTGATTTAAGTCATTATTAGGCTGATTTACCTTGTCCCCGGCCGCTCAAAGCTTTGCCGCTGCTTTTTATTTTTATTTTTGCACTGCTTTTTAGGTTTAGGCTGAAAGGCCGTATAGATATGAAATTAGACATTCTTGTTATAGCTGCGCACCCGGATGATGCAGAACTAAGTTGTTCCGGTACTTTGTTAAAACATAAAGCTTTAGGAAAAAAAACGGGGATCATAGATCTTACAAGAGGGGAGCTGGGTACCCGCGGCACAGCCGAAACCAGGGACGATGAAGCTGCCGCTGCTGCCGAAATACTGGGTCTTGAAGTCAGGGAAAACCTTCGGATGAGAGACGGCTTCTTCCGCAACGATGAAGAACATCAGTTGCAGGTGGTTCAGAAGATCAGGCAGTATCAACCGGAGATCATTATCGCGAATGCCGTCACCGACCGTCATCCGGATCATGCCCGGGCTGCATCTCTTGTTAACGACGCCGTATTTCTTTCCGGATTGATTAAGATAAAAACACAGCTTGGAGGTGCAGAGCAGGAAGCATGGCGCCCGAGGCTGCTGCTGCATTTTATTCAGAATACCTATATCGTTCCCGATGTTCTTGTCGACGTTACACCCTACTGGGAACAGAAAATCGCTTCAATAGCAGCATACAAAACACAATTTTATAACCCCGATTACCAGGACGAAAATCAAACGTTCATATCCACCCCCGATTTTGCAGCTTTTATAGAAGCTAAAGCAAGAGAACTCGGCAAAAGTATCAATACAACCTTTGCCGAAGGCTTCACCAGCAGCAAGCTGCTGGGAGTGGAGAACTTATTTGAATTACGTTAATAGTTATGGGTTATGGGTTATGAATTATGAGTGACGTTAATAGTTATGAGTTGTGAATTATGAGTGATCGGTGAAGGGGGGTATAAGTTATTGGTTATGAATTATGGGGTGTAAGTGATGCGTTGAAAGATATTCTGTTCCATTGAATTTTAGAAGCATCAAATTTCAAAGTGAATTATTTTGGGGTATGGTCACAATTTTTATCCTCCTTATTCAGGCACCTCGTACGTAACCCATAATTCATCACTCCTAACCCTCATAGTCGACAACTCATAACAAGACACTCATAACTCATAACGCATAACCCATAACTCTCTAACGTAACTCTCTAACGTAACCCATTCAGCGCCGCTTTCATAATTTCCATTCCTTCGTCAATATGTTCGTTTTCTATGATGAGGGCTGGTCTGAACCTGATGGAATGGGTGCCGCAGCCGATGAACATGGCATTTCTTTCAATCCCTTTTCTGATAAACTTATCCCTGGTAAGGGTATCGGGAAAGTCGAACGCTGTAAGTAAGCCCCGGCCGCGTACGTTGGATATGACCGGGAAATTCTGGGACAGCTCTTTAAGGCAGTTCTGAAGATAAAGACCGGTGCTGGCTGCATTCTCAACCAGTTTGTCTTCTTCGATGATCTGGAGGATCTTCGAAGCACGCACCATATCAACCAGGTTGCCTCCCCATGTCGAGTTGAGGCGGGAGGAGACGTTGAACACATTATGTTCTATTTCATCAACCTTGTTTCCGACAAGCATCCCGCAGACCTGCATTTTTTTTCCAAAAGCGATCGCATCGGGCCGTGCTTTCTCACCAAAGTGTTCGTAGCACCAGAACTTGCCTGACAGGCCAACCCCTGTTTGCACCTCATCGTATATCAGAAAACACTCATTCTCATCGGCGAGTAGCCGCAGCTGTTCAAGAAATTCAGGCCTGACGTGATTATCTCCGCCCTCCGCCTGTACCGGCTCAATGATGATCGCGCAGATGTCGTCCTTATTCTCCGCAAAGGCCCGCTTGATCTGATCAATTGCGCGGCTTTCGCGCAGGATCAGGTCATCGAGTTTTTCCTGGGTAAGCGGGAAGTGGACAAAAGGAGTGGAGATCCGCGGCCAGTTAAACTTCGCGTACCATTTTGTTTTATCCGGGTGAGTATTAGTAAGACTCATCGTGTATCCGGTGCGGCCATGAAAAGCATGTTCGAAGTGGATTACCTTAAACCCTTTCTCTTCAGAATGACCTTTCCTGAAGTTTTTCTGAACTTTCCAGTCCATCGCCGTCTTCAGGGCATTCTCAATTCCCAGTCCGCCGCCTGCAATAAAGAAAGCATGGGGCAGGTAATCCGGTATGCCTATGCGGGCAAAGGTTTCTACAAATTCCGCGTACTGTTGGGTGTATATGTCTGAATTAGATGGATTGCTCAAAGCCGCCAGCATCAGGTTCTTCTTAAACTCGTCATCCTCCAGCATTTTCGGGTGATTATAGCCAAGAGGGACAGATGCGAAGCAGGTAAAAAAGTCAAGCATTTTTCTCTTGTACTTTGAGTCGTACATGTAGACCCCGCTACTTTTTTCCATGTCAAAAACAAGGTCATATCCGTCTGCCAGGATATGCTTTCCGAGAGCTTTGTGAACGTTTTCTGATGAAACTGATAAGTGATACATTACATTTCCTCCTAAAACAAACTTAGATAAATTCATTTTATATGCAATATAATTGCCGGTGCATATAACATGAATTCATCGATCTTTCTTCATCCATTGGAAATATTTCATGGAGGAAACTTAAAAAAAATAGCCGCTCTT
>JBQGEO010000099.1:0-2749 GCA_052039655.1 Pararcticibacter sp. | reverse complement strand
TTACCGGCAATATCTGAGTGACGTATCCATTCAGAGCGCCGTTGTAATTGGCAGGCAACATTGGAAGATCGGTATTTCTCATTTTATGACCGCCTTCGTAGGTGAACAGGAAGGAGAACTGAAAAGACTTGTACTTAAGCAAACTATTAAACGACGCCGTGTTTATGGGTACAGTAGTTCCTGCATAGACGATAGAAGCCAGCTCGGTTGGATTATTAACAACAGCTTCGTTTTTCTCATTGTAGACCTGGGGAAGCCCTTTGTTATTCAAACCGGCCCACTTATATCCGTATATGGCGTTGTAGGGATTCCCGATCCGTGGATAAGCACTTGGATAATCCAGCTGCAGGTAATAGACAGGAGCTTCCACGTTCACATACGTGACCTTATTTTTATTGCGCGCATAAAGCACAGTAGTGTTCCAGCTCCAGTCTTTGCTTTGGATAACATTAGCGGAAAGGCTTAATTCTATGCCTCTGTTTTCCATCTTGCCATTATTGATGGGGTAGGTTGAATAACCAAATCCTTCTGTGGGTACTCCCATCGTGTTAGCCAGGATTTCGGAGCCTTTCCTTAGATAGTAATCGGCGCTACCCGAAATACGGCCATTGAAGATTGAATAATCAATACCTATATTGGTTGTAGTGGTTTTCTCCCAGGAGAGAAGTGGATTTGGCCTGTTAGCGACGACTCCCTGTATTCCTCCCACCGTATTATTAGATGAATAACGGGCGGTTAAAAAGGGAGCATAATCACTATTAATATTTCCGCCTATCCCGTAGGAAGTACGAAGCTTTAACTGGTCAATCCATTGAACATTAAAGAAACTTTCCTTGTGTATATTCCATCCCAGGCCTGCCGACCAAATTGGTGTATCCTGATATTTTGAACTGGTTCCCCACAGATTGGAACGGTCCCATCTTAGGCTGCCCGTGATCATATACTTATTGTCATAAGAATACGCGGCATTGCCGTATATAGAGACAAAGCGAATGATCGGGATTGAAACGGAATAGAAATCCGAGCTTGACATAGCTGCATAACCGAGAAGCGTTCCGGAAGGAGCAGCCAGCGTCTTCATGTCTACAAGGTCAGCCGTCAGGGTTTGGGGATCATAGTTAAAAAGGGTATTCCCCCTGCGTTCTGTTTTGCCTTCTCTTATTTCAGTTCCCGCGATAGCAGTAATGTTATGTTTGCTAAAGCTTTTGTCTATATTAAACTGCTGACGAAAATTGTAATTGTTTGATTGCGTATTAGATAACTGGAAGATATTTCCGTATGGCAGGTTGTAAGTCAGACTCCCATTGGCTGCTTTAGTAGCAAAGCTGTTGACCCTGTTTCTTACATAATAAGATGATTTGTCATAAAGGATGTCGTTATTGGAATTACGGTACTCGTACTGGAACATCGCATTATAACTTATCCAGTCGGCAGCCTTAACATTGAAGTTTACACTTGAACGGTTATTAAAACTCTTATTTCTTCCTATATTCCGGCCGATTTCATCGAGAGTGGTAATATCCATGTTATACATGTTGTTCTGCTGGAGGATATTGAGCGTATTCTTACTTAAGCGCGAAGCCGCAGTTGAAACAAAATAACTTCCATCAGAATTTACAAGCCGGTCATAGGGCATGTAGCTATATCCGGGGCTTAAAGGGTTAAATGTCTGATTCTTTTCTTTGTTATAGCTGCTGTAGGAGTTGATATCGACCGAAAGCCACTTGTTCAGGTTTGTACTGTTTTTTAGGTTTATTCCAATCGACTGATTTCCATCGTTCTTGTCCTCATTTTTATTGTCGCGATAGGTAACGGAAGCAATAAAGGAATTGCGTTCGGACCCGGAAGCTGCACTTACATTGTATTGCTGGTAAAAAGGATTGCGTTTAGCATATTTTTCTACGTCTCTGTAATAGCTATATCCCCCGCTTGCAAGCGTAGCGAGTGTGTTTTGCAGCTCTTCATCGCTGATTTGCCCGGTATACCGTTTCAGTATGGACGTGATTCCCTGACTTGTATAGGCGGCATTATCCAGCAGCGAGGCAGCATATGCAGCTGCTCCGGATGTCTTAAGATTGGGATTGGTGGCTCCCCATTCTTTCTCGAGCTCAACAATGTCTGATGCGCTGGTTAACCTGTCGGTGTAGATCCGGTAAGGATTTACAGTAAAGGTACTGGATACAGAAATGTCAGTTTTATTCTTTCTTGCCTTTTTCGTCACAATCACCACCACCCCGTTAGAAGCCCTGGCTCCATATATGGAAGCGGCTGCTGCATCTTTCAGGACGGTAACGCTTTCAATATCTTCCAGGTTCAATCCCGCTAGTCCGCTTGATGAGGCTCCCGTAGTACCGTCGTTTGTGTCCTCCACCGGGAATCCATCGATTACATAAAGAGGGGCTGTCGATATTCTCATAGTCGATACCCCCCGGACGATATTATTATTATATCCCGCTACCCGCCCTTCTAGAAGGCTGCCGAGGTTGCTCAAACGTTGCTGCTGGAGAGAGCTCGCAGTGACCCTTGAAAAAGCACCCGTTACCCGTTCTTTTGACAGTGTCTGATATCCCGTGTTTACAATGGAAATCTCCTCAAGCCTTGAACTCAGTTCATGCAATACAATAGTTAATGGGCTTTTTTCACCAGATGTCGCTACTTCTGCTGTTTTGTACCCGATAAAGCTGACGATCAGAACCGCATCGGAGCCAGGAGTACTGATCGCAAACTCACCGTTATGATCCGACATGGT
>JBQGEO010000098.1:0-1808 GCA_052039655.1 Pararcticibacter sp. | reverse complement strand
GATGGGCATATCTTGTGAGCACCATTGTTTTTACGGTGATCAGGGCGAATATTTATCTTCATCTTTCGGCTACTTTAATGTTCCTGGCGATCAACGTAGCCTCTCATCTTCGTATCATGCCTTTTGATATCCCGGTAGTAGGCGATGCTTCCAGTATTACCCTCATTATGCTCGGCGCCCTCATATCCCTCTTGTACTCGGTTGTCACTGAGCGGAACAGGGCGGGTGTATTATGGCCTCTGCTCGCCGGATCAGCCATTGTCCTGACTGCCTTTGGATTTTATATCCGTCCTTATGCCGGAGGAATTTCAAAGATCATGGCTACACCGGCCTGGGTGGCGATATGTGCCGGCATCGCTATTCTCTTCTTTACCGCAATGATCTGGCTGATTGACGTAAAGAAAAAACAAGGCTGGTTTAGCTGGATCAGCGCGGCAGGGACAAGCACGCTTACATGTTACCTGATGCCCTACATTCTTTATTTCATCTTTGACCTGGCTGGTTTCTGGTATCCTGCTGTTTTAAATTCTGGCTTACCAGGCATTCTGCGCTCATTCTTTATATCTTTTTTACTGATAGCATTCGTTAAAAAAATGGAAAAGAAAAAGCTCCGGCTGAAAATATAGACGTTTAAAATCATGATAAATTCCATTACATTTGCCGCATGTTTCTGTTTAACGTTCGTGTCTACGGGCTATTAATAAATGAGAAGGAGCAAGTGCTCCTGAGTGATGAGGAACACGAAGGTGTATATCTTACCAAGTTTCCCGGCGGAGGATTAGAGTATGGCGAAGGGCTTATAGACGCCCTTAAACGCGAGTTTTTTGAAGAATGTGGTTTCCAGATCGAAATAAAGGATCACTTGTATACCACCGATTTCTTTGAGAAATCAGCATTTAACGAAAGCCAGATCATCAGTATTTACTACCTGGTAAAACCATTGTCGCCGGTACAGCTTCCAAGCTCCGAGCTCCCTTTTGATTTCCCTGAAGGAAGCAAATTCCGCCAGGCCTTCCGCTGGCGAAATCTTCACGCGCTGCAATCATCCGATGTGACCTTTCTAACGGATAAAAAGGCGATAGAAGCGGTAAAGAAAAGGTGGAAAGAATCCACTTTATAGCTGAAGTTCCGGCTTTCCACAGGTTTTTATAATTCCGTGCAGAAATATTGCCGGCAGGCACGGACAGATCTCAGCGAAATGACATTCAGGTGTCGAACAATCCCGTTTTGCCTTAGTTAATTTGTACAAAAAACAAACGTACAATGGAACGCAGAAAACTTGGAAATTCGGAACTGGAGGTATCTCCGCTATGTTTTGGTGGTAACGTTTTTGGCTGGACCGCTGACCAGAATACCTCATTCAGACTGCTGGACTCTTTTCTGGATCTGGGCTTTGATTTTATAGATACGGCCGACGTGTATTCCCGTTGGGTGCCCGGCAACACAGGAGGAGAGTCGGAAACCATTATCGGCAAGTGGCTGAAACAAAGCGGCAAAAGAAGCAAGATTGTGTTAGCTACAAAAGTCGGCTCCGAGATGGGGCCCGGACAGAAGGGACTATCAAAGGAATATATCACTAAAGCTGTAGAGGCATCCCTAAAGCGCCTGCAAACAGACTATATCGATTTGTATCAATCTCATTATGATGATGTTTCGGTGCCGGTTGAGGAAACACTCGAAGCATACGCAAAGTTGATCAGCGAAGGAAAGATCAGGGTGATCGGAGCATCGAACTTCAGTCCCGAACGGCTAAAGGAAGCGCTCGATGCCAGTGAAAAAGGCTTACCAAAATATGAAAGCCTTCAGCC
>JBQGEO010000097.1:0-3467 GCA_052039655.1 Pararcticibacter sp. | reverse complement strand
AAATCCGGCCGGAAATGATTTTTCAGTGTTGTGTTGGCATGACTTACAGCGATCTTATAAAATGATGAATCACCGCTAAGCCGGGTTGCTTCAAATAAAAGTTCAAGATTCATCATGTTATCTATAATAACCGGGTATTCCCATTTATCGCGGTTATGATCCCAGGAACGAATGACTCCGGTGACCGGATTAAACCGCTTAGAGAGGCTCATTGCAGCTTCTATCAGCACATTTCTGTATTCAGGGCCGGAAGTCAGGCGATAAGCGTTCCCCGCACTGCACCCAATCATAAAACCGAGATCATGCGTGCCGGTATTAAATTGTTCTTTTTCAATTTTTGCCGTAAAACGCTTTGCTGCGTCCTTCCACTGCGGCTCACCACTATATTCATACAGGAACCAGAGTACCCCCGGGAAAAATCCGCTGGTCCAGTCCCTTGAGGAAACAAGCTTTAACACGCCCTTTTCATAAGTTCTCGGAGAGACCAGTTTTGCATTAGCAGTATCCGACGGAGCAATTTTCTTAAGCATGAACTGCACTTGTTCTTCAGCGCCTGTAAAGGCTTTCTTTACATTTACAGGCTGGGCCTTCACCAGGACCGGAAACAGAAGAACCAGCAGAAAGAAGATTGTATATTTCATAACACCAAAATTTTAATTTATAAGTAGAAAGCTTCGGTTAACATCCTGAATCAGAAAAGACTACTATAACTCCAAAAAAGCAGTTGGCAAGCCGTCGGAAGCTGCGGCAACTACCGATCTTCCATTCTGTAACCTTACTTTAATAAGTACGCGCCCGTTGTATGCCTGTACCTTTCTTGACCCCGAGGACGTACCCTGATTATCAATTAGTTTTCCATCTCCTGAAAGAGAAAACTTTACAAGATTTGCAGCATCAGTACAGAGCACACCCTTACTGTCAAAAAGTTTAACTTCCAGCGTTGCGACTCCCTTCTCTTCAGAGATCTTTCTAAGATCAATTTTCGCAACTTTTCCCCATTTCTCAGTCTGATAAACAAAAGAGATACTGTCTTTGACGACCTCCTTCCCATTCCTTGCCACTACACTTACAGTGTTCTGCCCTTCCCGAAGAACTGCACTCCATCTCAGTCCCGCTGCCGGAAAATCACCTGCGTTCCTTTTTTTAATTCCCAGGCTCTTTCCGTTAAGGAATAATTCCGCCTGCGCACAATTAGAATAAACTTTTATCATTTTCTCCTCATTCTGATCCCCCCACCTCACAGGCATCGAATGGCCATAGATATGCACCATTGGCTTTGCCGCCCAGTCAGATTGAAATACATAATAAGACTCCTTCTTTGTAAAATCCCTTTCCACCACACCTTTCTGGTTGACATATGGCACCGGATTATCCGGCCTTACAGGCGTCGCAAAATCCTTAAAAGGCCAGTAAGCAGATCCCGATAACCAGGGCATGTTTTCCTGTTCCTTAAGATGCCAGTCGATGAGGTTACAGATATACGACTCACTCCAGTCGCCATCCTTCGACACCCGCGCTGCCCCTCCGTAAAGGGAAGCATCGCCCGCCCGTTCGTCGGCTCCTCCGCCAGAGGTGATCTTGTTCAAAGCTTTGTCCGGATTTTCTGAATGCCGTCGTGCATGACTGTCGCCACCCCATTCTACATGAAGGAAGCGCTTTACTTTATTAAACTCTTCCTCACTTACCTGCTTATATTCTGTATACACTCCCCGATACCAGCCTGCCCATATAGAGGGAGAGTAAACATCCACGATATCGCTGCAAAAGTCGCATCGTCTGATCGCCGTTTTCCGGGATGCGTCGAGATGATGAGATAACGAATTCAACTCTTTCATAAATGTCCGGATCTGCTCCTTATCAAATTCAGGAAAATCGCCCGGCCAGTCATTCTCGTTCCCAAGCCCCCATATTATAACCGAAGGATGATTAAAATGCTGTTCAATCATGTTCGTCAGCATGCGCCGGGCCTGTTCTTTATAACTCTCACCTCCCAGTCCGCCCCTGCACCAGGGAATCTCTTCCCAAACCAGAATACCGAGGCTGTCGCAGAGATTTAGCACAATCCTTGATTGCTGATAATGGCCGAGACGGATAAAGTTTACGCCCATCTCCTTCATCATGAGCATCTCTTTTCGGATCATCTCCTCCGTCATTGCCTGTCCTGCACCAGCATGATCTTCGTGCCGGTGTGTACCTCGGAGAAGAAGCCGCTGTCCATTAAGAAAAAAAGGACCTTTCTCTGCAAACTCAAAACTCCTGAAGCCAATCTTTTCCGTTTGTCTGAATTTTCCGGCAGACGAAGTGATAATGGTTTCAACTGTATATAAAAGAGGTTTTGACGGAGACCACAATACCGGCTTTTTAACAGGGATGTCCCAGATCGTCATATCGCCCTGAAAATTGCTCAGTTTGATATTACCCATAGCTACCCGCTTCCCCGACGGATCATATAACCGAAGTTCAGCTGCAGCTGAAGTAATTCCTTCCGGGTTATAGAACCTGGCCTTAACGTTTAAACGCCCCATCTTTCCTGAAGGATCAGTCTCCGCTTTGGCGAATAATTGATCGACAGAAAGCGAAGGTGTATACACCAGATTGAGGTAGCGGTAAATTCCGCCATAGATAGTGAAGTCGGACAGGTTCGAGGGAATCATTTCGAGGTCGCGTGAATTGTCACATCTGACAGAAAGAGGGACCTTTCCTCCGAATTGCTTTTTACATACTTCTGTCTGTTTAAACTCTTCAACGGCTTTTGTTATGTCGACCGTCCACTCGTCATACCCGCCAACATGAGAGCCAACCTTCGTCGTATAGATATAAACTTCTGTCTTCTGTCCGGCCCCCTCAAAATGCAACAGCGTACGTCCATCACTGTAAGGATTCTTTATATCCAGCGAATTCCTGTACCAGCCAGGGCCCTGATAGTAGTTTACGTCGGGATCGACAGCATCTTCTGCATTAAAGCAGTGCGGCAACGATACCTGTTCCCACAACGGAACGCTTTCAGGATTACCCTTTCCTACCGGCCGGACTGCTTCCCATATCCCGCCTAAATCTTGTTTCAGGAATTCCCAGTCATTTATCAGACGAATCTTTTCCTGGGAAAAAGATTGTTGAAGTGCCAGCAGAAATACCAGCGGAAAAATAAATCCAGACTTAAACCAATACATTTCCTACTCCTCCATGATTATTAGAATTCCTTTCTTATTTGCAATGCATTTAATACAGGATCGCCTTCAACAGGGTTAAATTTAATCCCGATACCTTTTCCCCCTTCTACAAATACTGTTGTACTCTTAATAGTTCCCCTGTTTATCCCTGCTTCCTCTTTAATATTCAGGGCATCTACCAGCGGCCTACCGTTCACAGACACACTGAATACCCTGGCAGAATCAATTTTAGGCGCAACCGTATTATTTAGATTATATAACAGAGGTGCTTTTTCCCTCCCTCCGTTTAATTCCGAA
>JBQGEO010000096.1:0-5890 GCA_052039655.1 Pararcticibacter sp. | reverse complement strand
ATTAACATCCGCAATACACCAGGCGAACCGGGATAATGACCTGCCGGTTGCCTGATCAGCATATATCTATCAAAATTGTCTATCATAAGAACAGGAATTTGTAAACGGATTCCTGTTCTTTTATTTTACAGATGTTCCGGTAAATATCTTCAAATACCCCGGGCTTCTCTTAGCTCAAATGATTTTGGATCAAGAATGTTTAAAAATTCGTTAGCAAGGAAACGTTTCAGTTCCCGATTTGTGGTTTCATATATCCCAGTTCACACAGTGCATCGTGCACCTTCCTCACAATATTACTTCCCGCTTTCTGTTCGGCTTCAGTTAGTTGTTCAGGACTTATACCCCACTTGTGACTCCAGTACCTGACTTCGTAATCTTCGTCCAGGCTGATCCGATCCCTGTCCGGATTGCCCTTCCAATTTGGATTGTCCATAGCTTCAGCATTAATGATTTACCTCAATACAACCAGTATTGAGGTAAAAATGTTTCTGCCTCACTTAATTTCAAAACGGTACGTGCCGGGCTGCAGGCTGTAAGAGTCTTTCAGTGCACCGGAACTTGTTATCGCAGCAAGGTTTGTATTGGCGGATCTCTTCCCGTTCACATCCAGGATTTTTGTCTTTCCTGCAGGAAGGCGGGCTTCTGCAGTGGAGTTAGGGGGAACAGTAACGCTGTAAATCACTTTATTGCCGGTTTTCTTCCACGCAGAACGGATGGTACCATAGGGACCGCTGTGTTCTGCTGAAAATTCGTTCAGCCCGGCGGGAAAAGTGGGTTCCAGGAGCACATTTTTAAAACCTGGATGACGCTCATCCGGTTTGATCCCTCCGGGTCCTTTATAAAGCCAGGCCCCAATCTCGCCAAACATCATGTGATTGAGTGAAATATCCCGTGCTGCTTTGATATCCCAGTTCTCATACAGGGTAGTTGCGCCATTTACGATCCACCATCCCCATGAAGGATAAGTATCCTGCCGCGCAAGCTTATAGGCTGTCTCCCCATATCCATTTTCGCTCAGCGCGTTCAGGATCGCTTTTGCGCCCAGGACTCCTACATCCAGGTGGAAGTTACTCTCTTCGACCTTTCGTGCCAGATTGGCTGCTACTTTTTGTTTATACTCTTCGGGTACCAAGCCCCAGAACAGGGGAACGCTCAGTTCCGTTTGTGTACCGCTGGCATAAGTTCCGGCAGCAGCATTAAGATATTTCCCGTTTATGGCATTCCTGATCTTCTCTGCAAGGGCCGAATAATAAGTTTGATCTTCTTTCTTCCCGAATAAACCTGCTGCTTTGGATAAAATAAGGGCATCGGCATAGTAATACACAGACGAGGTCAGTTCAAGGGAAGACTGCGATTTTACAGGTACCCAATCGCCCCTTCCCCAGGAAGTGAGACCGTTAGGACTGATGCTTTCCACGTAATTAACATAACGGCGGATATTATCATAGCATTCCTCCAGCAGGCGGCTGTCACCATAGAACAGGTAAACGTTCCAGGGAATAATGGCAATAGTACTGGTCCAGTCTGTGCCGTTCGCCGTTCCGTAGCCCCAGCCTCCTGTTGGAATAATATCGGGAAGCACCCCGTTAGGCTGCTGCTCGTCGCGGTGGTCGGCCAGCCACTTTTCATATATTGTGATCGCATCGAAATTATAAAGTCCCGATTCTACCGCAAAATGCCCGTCGCCGGTCCATCCATTCTTCTCCCTCTGGGGGCAGTCGGTAGGGTACCCGTAAAGATTAGACAGGTAAGAATTGTTGGTAGCAGCCCAGATCTTGTTGATCAGGTTATCCGAGGATGAAATTTTTCCTGCAACGGGAACATCACTATGCATAAAATATCCGGTGAGGCTCTCCCTGGTGAACTTTGCCGGCTTGCTGCTGGTCACCTCCACATATTGAAATCCTTTATAATTGAACTTCGGCATGAAGGTTTCCGTGCCCTTTCCGCTTAAGGTATAAAAGTCTGTCTGAAAGGGGTCTTTATTATCCCTCGGCCTGTAATAAACGTCGATGTTGGACATGTCCAGATATCCATCATTCTTTAACCGCTCTCCGTGCTTCAGACGCAATACAGTCCCCTCTTCCCCCTTTACGCTGATCTCAGCAACTCCTGCTATGTTCCGTCCAAGGTCAAACAGCCATGTACTGTCGTTCAGCTGCTTAGCCGATTTCGCCGGTATCTTTTCCACATTGCGGATAGGATGAAGCGCCTGTGCGACAACATTCTGAGACGGGGCAGACCTGAGGCTTACGCCCCTCCACTTTGAATCGTCGAAATTTGCAGAACTCCATCCGGGCAATTCCCTCCGGGCGTCGTAATGCTCGCCTGTATAAATATTATTTGATAAGATCGCGCCGGAACTACTTTTCCAATCCAGGCTGCTGCTGATCGTTTCGGTACTGTTATCTTCATATGTGATCCTCAGATCGAAACAGAAGGCAGGCCGGTTTCTCCACGGAGCCCTGTCGAAGTCCCATACCGCCAGTGGCTGATGATTATACCAGCCGTTGCCCAGAAGTACCCCTACAGCATTCCTTCCTTCCTGCAAACTGGCCGTTACGTCGTAGGTCACATAGACATTCCGCCTGTCAAAGCGGGTATACACCGGGTCGAGACGGTGATTACCGATCTTTTTGCCATTTATATACAATTCGTAAAGCCCTGCCACCGCAATATATGCACGGGCACTCTTTACCCGCTTAGCAGAGTTGAACTCTTTCCGGAAGTAAGGCGCCGGGCGGGTGTCCATTGATTGACCATCGGAGATCCAATTGCCGCGCCACCCGCCATTTCCCATCATCCCGGTTTCGAACGAAGAAACGGAAGAGCTTAACTTCTTCCCCTGGCCATCCCAGAGCTCCACTCGCCAGAAGTAGCTTGAAAATCGATTTAGCACTTTGCCACTATAAGAGATCATCTGATTTCCTGTCATCAATTTCCCGGTATTCCACATATTCCCGATCCCTTTGGTTACCTCCAGTGAATCAGTACCGACAATGACCTGGCAGGCAGCTTGTACAGCAGTCCCCCGGGAGTCTTCGATACGCCATGATAAACGAGGTTGAGAGGCATCTATTCCCAGAGGACGGACTAAATGCTCGCACTGAAGATCCACAGGTGAGGGCTCTCCGGCTGCAAATGCGGCATCAGAAAACATTAAAAAGACAGGAATGGTAAAAAAAGCAAATCTGGTTAATTTTAATCTCATGGTTGTTTGGTTGTAAAATATAAAGCGCGGAACCCCGGCATGAGGACAAAGCCGCTTTACAATAATAACTCCTCTACATGGAAGAACTGTCATGTTCTGTCCTGCAGGGAAAATGCCGCACGTTGTTCGTAAGTACCTGGTTCTGCCAGTTAGTTATTAAGTGAAAAAATCCTGTCGAGCAGCATCCATTTCTCTCCCGGCCTGGCTCCAGGCATTTGCTGCTGATATTTCCACATCAGCTCTTCCCACTCCTGAACTTTCGCATTAGAGACATCCATTTCAGCCTTTTTTTCAAAGCTAAAAGAATCGTGCGTGTCCATAATCATAAACAGGCGGGTGCCTGTACGATAGATCTCCATATCCAGGACGCCCGACTTCCGGATACTCTCCAGGATTTCGGGCCAGACAGCGCTATGGTATTCTTCATATTCCCTGATTAGTCCGGCGTCGTCTTTAAGATCGAGTGCAAAACAGTATCTCTTCATCAGTTTGATATTAGTTGTCGTCGTGGTTCTTACGGGCAGCATAGGATTGTCCGGTTACCAACATCAGGAAATCAAACAAGTTAACATCCGTCGGGACGTTAATTTTCTTCCTTAACCGGTACCGGCTTACTTCTACAGCGCGGATAGTAATATTCATAAGCTGGGCCATCTCCTTGGTTGTCAGATTCATTTTCAGGTAAGCACAAAGCTTCAGATCATTCGAACTGAGCTGCGGAAATTTCTCTTTCAATATACTGAGATAGTTGGAGTGCACATGATCAAAATGGATAGAGAAATGATGCCAGTCGGAATCTGCCTTATCAGAATCATCCAGAAGCCGCAGCACTCTTTTTACGTTGGCAGAATATTCTCCCTGGTCTTCCTTGATCAGCGGCATTAACTCGGCCCTGATCTTTGACAATAACTTTCCCCTCTGCACAAGGTGCATCGTCGTTGTGGCCAGTTCCTTATTTTTATAAACCACCTCAGCTTCCAGCTTCTCATTCTGAAGAGACACGATCTTCTTTTCATTGCGCTCCAGTTCCAGCTGATGCTGGTATTTGAGGTGTTTTTGTTCGTTTTCGTGTTTTTTCCGCTGCCTGGTAATGATCAGGTACACCATTGCCACCAATAGCAACATGTATACTGAATAAGTCCAGTAAGTTTGATACCATGCCGGTCTTATCTTAAAAGTATAGCTCACAACAGCCGATTCACTCCCAAGATTATTCCGCGCTTTTACCCGGAAGGTATAAGTACCCGGAGCAAGGTTGGTGTAGTCTTTTTCGCTCTTTGCGCTCCATTCAGACCAGTTCCTGTCGAATCCAAGCAGCTGGAAACTATACTCGGTATTATCGCGATGTTCAAACAGGGACGAAGCATATTCAAAGTGGAGAGAGTTAAACCGGTGAGGCAGCGAGGGGAGAATATCTTTACCCTGCGTCGCTTTAATAGTCCCGTTTTCAACAAAGTAACCACCCAAAATGATGCTGTCCGTTTCTCCTCTAAGCCTCACCAGCCCGATCATGACCCTCGGCTTATCAAGCTTTTTCGCGTACTTTTCGTAGTTGATATGAAATACACCCTGGTTTGCCCCGATAAAAATATTGTTCTTATTATAGGGATAGATACTGACAAAGCCAGCAACGATCCTGGCTGTAAGCTCCGGAAAATAGATCACAGAAAATGGCTTTTTTGACGATTTCTTTAAGAAATCAATCACCCCTATCTTCTTGTTGGATACAAACCAGACATTTCCTTCAGTATCTTCCTTCAAATTTTCGATGGTGGTATTCTCCAGGATATCATTGAAAAACGGACTCCTGATAAACCGGTTATCCGAAGGGCTGTATTCATAGATTCCCCTGGCTGTTGAAACCACAATCCTGTTCCTGACAAAGAAAACATAGTTATAGAGTGAAAATGGAAGACCGTCTTTCTGCGTGTAAAGCGCAGACCTGAGCACCCGGCTTTTGTCGGCAGACAGCACGAACCGGAAGATACCCCGGTAAGGATGTGAAGCCCATACGGTATTGTTTTCCGTGTCGTAAGTAAGAAATCTTAGTGGTTCCGTAACTGATCCCAGAGGCCCCTTATTAACGAAGCCCGCCTTATCAAAACCCAGACGATACAAGCCATTATAGGTACCGGCGATGATATCATGCGAGGGATAAACAGCAGACACCGGCTGAAACAGCCATGTACCCGGATACTTATAGATCTGTTTCGCCTTCGTTCCGTTTATCACGAAAGCACCGTCCTCATGGCCAAGCAGCAGGCATTTATTCACTTCTGCCAGATTCCATACCTGTCCTGAGGTATTTTCCACTTCCCTGAAGCGCCCCGGAGAATAACTGAGATCCTTATTCTTCAGATTCACAGGAGACACAAAAACCCCGTTAGACGTCCCAATGTAAAGCTCCTGGTTATAGATAATTGTACTGTAGCTCGTTACCTGTTTACTGCGATCTGAATAGATGGTTTTAATGGCGCTGTTATAGGCGATGTAGCCGATCCCATTGTCGAGCCCCACCCACAGGTTCCGGTCACGGTCTAAAAAGAGGCTCCTGATATTATCTTTCTGCAAGCCATCGGCAGAAGAAAAATGCTGTACGATCTCTCCCCGCCTGTCCATGATCATGACTGCCGACGAGGTGGTCCCGAGCGCATAATGTTCTTTATCAATCTGGATGGC
>JBQGEO010000095.1:0-7639 GCA_052039655.1 Pararcticibacter sp. | reverse complement strand
ATGAATATCAGAAATACCTTGAAAAAGATAAGGCTCTTGAAAGGCGGTTTCAGAAAGTTATCGTAGATGAACCGGATACCCAGGATGCCATTTCTATCCTTCGCGGGTTGAAAGAACGGTATGAAACCCACCATAAAGTGAGAATTAAAGATGAAGCGATCATTGCGGCGGTAGAGCTTTCACAGAGGTATATTTCTGATCGCTTTCTTCCCGATAAAGCGATTGACCTGATGGACGAAGCAGCTTCCAAGCTGAGGCTTGAAATGGACTCTGTTCCGGAAGCTGTCGATGAGATTGAGCGCAGGATTATGCAGCTTGAAATTGAGCGGGAGGCGATCAAGCGTGAAAACGACGAAAAGAAGGTACATGAACTAAGTGAAGAGATTGCCAATCTTTCATCCGAACGGGATTCACTCAGAGCCAGCTGGCAGGCAGAAAAAGATTTGGTTGATGCCATCAACCACGAAGTCGCCCAGATCGAGAACTACAAACTGGAGGCTGAACAAGCGGAAAGAGCGGGAGACTACGGGCGGGTAGCTGAGATCCGCTACGGAAAGATCAAGGAATCGCAGGACAAAGTGGGATCACTGAAAAAAGATCTGGAGGAGAAACAAAGCGGAAGCCGCATGCTGAAGGAGGAAGTAACTTCCGAAGATATTGCTGGCGTAGTTTCCAGGTGGACAGGCATTCCTGTAACGAAGATGATCCAGAGCGAACGCGAAAAACTGCTCAACCTGGAAGAAGAACTTCATAAAAGAGTAGCCGGACAGGAAGAAGCAATCGAAGCCATTTCTGATGCGATCCGCCGCTCGCGGGCCGGATTACAGGATAAACGCAAACCCATCGGTTCGTTCATCTTCCTGGGCACCACCGGTGTGGGTAAAACAGAGTTGGCAAAAGCTCTGGCCGAGTTCCTCTTCAACGATGAAGCATCGATGGTCCGTATAGACATGAGTGAATACCAGGAACGTCATTCGGTATCCAGGCTGATCGGGGCGCCTCCGGGATATGTGGGATACGATGAAGGAGGACAGCTTACCGAGGCAGTTCGCAGGAAACCATACAGTGTTATTCTGCTTGATGAAATAGAAAAAGCTCATCCTGATGTATTCAACATTCTCCTGCAGGTTCTGGATGATGGCCGCTTAACGGATAACAAAGGCCGGGTGGTCAACTTTAAAAACACCATCATCATCATGACCTCGAACATTGGTTCGCATCTCATCCAGGAGAACTTCAGTTCTCTTGACGATGATAACAAGGAAGCGGTGATTGCCAAAACGAAGAACCAGTTGTTTGATCTGCTGAAGCAGACTATCCGTCCTGAGTTCCTGAACAGGATTGATGAGCTGATCATGTTCACTCCGCTTAACCGGACTGAGTTGCGCGACATTGTCGCTCTCCAGTTCAAACATGTGCAGCAAACACTTCGCGAAATGGGGATTGAGATAGAAGCTTCGGAAGAAGCGCTGGACTGGCTTGCACAATTAGGGTACGACCCTCAGTTTGGTGCCCGTCCATTAAAGCGAGTGATCCAAAAACGGATTCTCAACGAGCTTTCTAAAGACATCCTGGCTGGCAAGGTTGATAAAGACAGCCATATCATCCTGGATGTTTTCGACCACAAGTTCGTGTTCCTTAACAAGGACCGGATGGAGGCAGCGGAAAGCCATTAATATATAGTTGCAATTTGAAGAGCCAGAAGCTGACGCGGTGCAGCTTCTGGTTTTTTATTTAACAGGCAGGTGAAATACAGAACGCTGCTATATTAGTCTATCAGATGGAGGACTTCGCCAATTGGCTGATCCGATTTGATAAGAATCCCCTTCACTCCCGCTCCCTCTCCTGCAATCATATCCCTTTGATTATCCCCTATGAAGTAAGATCTGGTAATATCGACATTGAAACGGGCTGCAGCCTTTTCCAGCATAAGTGAACCTGGTTTACGGCACAGGCATTTACCATTATAGTCCGGATGATGCCTGCAGTAATAGATGTCGCTCAGGTATATTCCATTTGCTTCATAAGCCTTTATCAGTTCTCCATGCATCAACGCTAATGTTTCCTCACTGTACCATCCCTTGGCTACTCCGCCCTGGTTGGTGATCACAATAAGAAGATATCCGCGGTCCTGCAATTCCTTCAGGGGCTTGAAATTATGCTCCAGCACCTTAAAATCATCAGGGTGACACACATAGTCGCCTAATTCTTTATTTAGCACGCCATCTCTGTCAAGAAAAACAGCTTTATTCTTTTTCATCTCTGCAAAGCTAAAAAACTTATGAGATATGAAAGGGTGAGACAGGAAATTAGCTGCCCCCTGCCAGCTGAAGGCTGATAGCCGACTGCTAATAGCCCCAAACCAACGACCAACAGCTATTAGCTATTCTAGCGGCTTTTTAATATACTTGTCTCTTATTTCCGATATTTAATAACATGGCAGAAATCAAACAAGAAAAAGAATTCAGGCCTTACATTCCTGCTGAAGAGAAAGTAGCCGAATTTACTGTAAAATCCATTTTACTGGGTGCCTTATTCGGCGTCATCTTCGGTGCAGCAACCGTTTACCTTGCACTGAAGGCGGGCCTGACCGTTTCGGCGTCTATTCCGGTAGCCGTTCTTGCAATTTCAATTGGAAGAAAGTTCTTTAAGACCACTATTCTTGAAAATAACATTATACAAACTACCGGGTCTGCAGGTGAATCGATTGCTGCGGGGGTAGTTTTTACCCTTCCCGGCTTCCTCTTCCTGACAGCAGGGAGCCAGGGTGAGAGCTTTTTCTCTTACTGGCCCATCTTCATCCTGGCTGCTTTAGGAGGGATCCTGGGCACCCTGATGATGGTTCCCCTTCGCCGTTCCCTGATCGTGGAAGAACATGGCACCCTGCCGTATCCGGAAGGTACAGCCTGCGCCTCTGTGCTGATTGCCGGTGAAAAAGGCGGCGACTTTGCCAAAACGGCTTATCTCGGCCTGGGTTTTGCATTTTTATATGCCATCCTTCAGAAGGTGTTTCACCTGATTGCCGAAAGCCCTGCATGGGTGACAAAGCAAACCAACAGGTATTTCCCTTCTGCTACTGTTAACGGGGAGATAACCCCTGAATATATGGGGGTTGGTTATATCATAGGACCTAAGATTGCCGGGGTTCTGGTTGCCGGCGGCGTATTGGCGTGGCTGGGGCTGATTCCTTTGCTGGCGTCTATTGTTCCACAGGAAACAACAGCCCTGCAATTAATCAAGCTTGGCTATCTGAAAGACCTGGCAACTCCGGGAGGCTCAGGCGGCTGGGATCCGGCAACTCACACTTTTGCCGACTATGCCACAGCAATTTACCGGGCTTATATCCGCCAGATTGGTGCCGGAGCTGTTGCAGCAGGAGGCTTTATCACACTGATTAAAACAATCCCTACTATCATCTCTTCATTTAAATCGAGCCTTGGCTCCATGAAGAATACTGGAGAAGTGCAAGTAACGAAGCGAACAGAAGATGATCTGTCTTTCAAGCTGGTGATTTTCGGCAGCATTGCGCTGATTGCCCTGATGGCAATTTTACCTCAAATCCCGGGTGATTCAATCGTGAATAAGTTGATCATTGGCGTCCTGGTAGTCGTATTCGGATTTTTCTTCGTGACGGTTTCAAGCCGTATTGTCGGGATCATCGGATCGAGCTCAAATCCTATTTCAGGGATGACGATCGCCACACTAATGGGTACTTGCCTGGTATTCATCAGTGTGGGCTGGACAGGAAAGGTGTTTGAACCCATGGCTCTTGTGGTAGGGGGGATGATCTGTATTGCAGCCGCAAATGCCGGTGCCACCTCGCAGGATCTGAAAACAGGATATATTGTTGGAGCGACCCCTAAATATCAGCAGATTGCTCTGTTTATAGGGGCGATTGTTTCTGCCGTGATCATAGGGGTTACCCTCTCCATACTTGACCGTCCTACGGCCGCTATGCAGGCGCAGGGAATTACCCATGCAATCGGTACGGATGCCTATCCGGCACCCCAGGGTACCCTGATGGCCACCCTGATAAAGGGGCTGCTCTCTTTCAACCTCGACTGGCAGTTCGTTCTGGTTGGTGTTTTCCTGGCAATTACCATGGAGCTCTGCGGTGTTAAATCATTGTCTTTTGCAGTTGGTGCTTATCTTCCCTTATCTACAACTCTCCCGATCTTTTTCGGTGGTGCCATCAAGGGACTTGTCGAAATCAAAAACAAGAAAAAGGGGATCCAGGAAGATGATGAGCTAGGAAAAGGAAGTTTATTTTCTACAGGCCTCGTGGCAGGCGGTGCGCTGATGGGTGTGATTTATGCGTTTCTGATGGCCTTTGAATCTACGGCTACCCCGGTCAGCAAGCTGAACCTGGAACATTCCCTGACAGAAGCGCTTGGAGACAGCGGGTATCAGCTCCTCGGCTTTATTTTCTTTATTATCATGGGACTGGTATTATACCGGATCGCTGTCAGCGACAAAGGAGAAAATTCGTCAGTCACTCAACATTAAAAATCCAGCATCTCATAACAAAATTCAATATGGTTTCTAATTTTAAAATACTGATTGCCTTTATTGTCGGGGCAGTCAGCGTCAGCCAGGCACAGGTATCCAAAAAGTACGAGTGGAAGCAGGCAACTTCGGGAGGATATACCTATAAGTATGTGACGAATGACCCCACTCAATCACGGTTCTATACATTAAAAAATGGACTTACGGTTATCCTGAGTCCAACTCCCAAACAACCCAGGATCCAGACTTTTATTGCTGTTAAAGCAGGGAGCAAGACCGACCCCGCTACACATACCGGCCTCGCCCATTACCTGGAACACCTGATGTTTAAAGGTACTGATAAATACGGCTCACTTGACTGGACGAAGGAAAAACCCCTGCTGGATCAAATAGACGACCTTTATGAGCAGTATAACTCCACGAAGGACGAGGCGAAAAGAAAGGAAATCTATAAGGAAATAGACAAGACTTCGGGCGAGGCTGCCAAATTTGCTATTGCCAATGAATATGATAAGATGATGGCAATGATGGGAGCACAGGGGACCAATGCTTTTACCTCATTTGAGCAGACAGTGTATACGGAAGACATCCCCTCAAGCGCTGCGGATAAATTCCTGGCAGTTCAGGCAGAACGCTTCCGGAATCCGGTATTCAGGATCTTCCATACTGAACTGGAAGCTGTGTACGAAGAGAAAAACAGGGGGCTCGACAACGACTCGAGGAAAGTGTTCGAGGCTATGTTCGCAGCGCTGTTTCCAAATAACAACTACGGGAAGCAAACTACTCTCGGAACGGTTGAGCATCTGAAAAACCCATCGCTTAAGGAGATCAGGAAATATTTTAACACGTATTATGTTCCCAATAACATCGGGATTATTTTCTCCGGAGACTTTAATCCTGATCAAATGATCGGCAAAATTGACAAGAGCTTTTCTTATCTCCAGCCGAAGACCATTCCAGCCTATACTTTCAGCCCCGAAAAGCCAATTACGGCCCCTGTGGTGAAAGAGGTCTTTGGTCCTACTCCTGAAAGCATTATGATTGGGTTCCGCTTTCCCGGGGCTACTACGGAGGATGCCCAGCTTCTTAACCTGGTGGGCGAGATCCTGACCAACGGCAAAGCGGGATTGTTTGATCTCAACCTCACCAAAAAGCAAAAAATGCTTAGTGCCGGTGCTTTCGCCTACACACTCCAGGATTACAGTACGTTAATTCTGCAGGGCAATCCGATCAAAGGACAATCTCTTGACCAGGTAAGAGCCCTCATGCTTGGTGAAATCTCAAAACTAAAAAAGGGAGAATTCGACAATGAACTGATCACTTCTATTGTGAATAACCTGAAGAAGAGCATGCTGGAAGAGAACCAGAATTATAGCTCAAGGGCAAATAATCTCATGGATGCTTTTACAACAGGAATTGATTGGAGCACCCGTGTTTCCATGGCGGATAAACTCTCGAAGATCACTAAAAAGCAAATTGTCGATTTCGCCAATAAATACTTGTCTGACAACTATGTAATTGTTTATAAGAGACAGGGGGAAGATAAGAACATCGTCAAGGTGGATAAACCTCCTATTACTCCTGTTGAAGTAAACCGGGAAGCTCAGTCGCCATTCCTGAGTTCTGTTGCCAATATTCCTTCCAATAATGTGGTTCCTCAGTGGACGGACTACAAGAAGGATATTGAAAGAAGCAAATCAGGACCTTTGGATGTTCTTTCTGTTCAGAATAAAGAAAACAGCATCTTCCGGATCTACTACCGCTACAACATGGGTAGCTGGAACAGTAAATTATTACCGGTGGCAGCTGAATATCTCCAGTTCCTGGGAACCGATAAGCGTAGTGCCGAACAGTTCAGTAAAGAGTTCTACAAGCTGGCAGCTTCATTTAGTATAAAAACGTCCAACGACGTAACTACTGTCAGCATCAGCGGACTGCAGGAGAACTTTGCCAGCACGATCAAATTGTACGAAGAACTGATCAATAACTGTAAGCCTGATGAAGCTGCACTGAAAGGCTTGAAAGAAAGATTAAAGAAATCAAGGGAAAATGCGAAACTGAACAAAGCAGCGATATTACAAGGTCTTGTGAATTACGCACAGTATGGCGCCAAAAACCCTTTTAATAATGTACTTTCTGATGCCGAGCTGGACGCATTAACCGCACAGCAGCTCGTTGACATGCTTCATAACCTGGGCAGTTATGAGCATACCGTACTCTACTACGGGCCAAAGACAGGACAACAGCTGGCTGCTGAGCTGAAACCGCTGCACGCAGTTCCGGCTTCATTTAAGGCGTTTCCGGCATCACAAGTATTCACTAAAATTAAGCAGGACAAAAATGAGGTACTCTTTGCTGATTACGATATGGTACAGGCAGAGATTGAATGGGTAGCAAACAGCACCAGTTATAATGCCTCGGCGACGCCAACCATAGAGCTTTTTAATAACTATTTCGGAGGAGGCATGAGTACAATCGTATTCCAGACAATAAGGGAATCAAAAGCTCTGGCATACTCTACTTATGCTTTTTACAACACACCTCCGAAGAAAGACGGTACGTACACCATGACCGCTTATGTAGGAACGCAGGCAGATAAATTAAACGACGCTGTTGGCGCGATGAACGAGTTGCTGACAAACCTGCCTGAATCAGAAAAAGTTTTCCTTGTTGGTAAGGAGAATATCAGAAAATCGCTGGAAACTGAACGTGTTACAGATGATGATATCTTATTCAGTTATTTTAGTGCACAACAAAAAGGGCTTGATTACGACATCCGGAAGAACGTGTACGAATCAGTTAATAACATGACATTTGCTGATCTTCGCTCCTTCTTTGATAAGGAATTAAAAAATAAGCCTTACACCTATTGCATCGTAGCATCGGAAAAAAGAGTGAAGGAAGATGATCTGAAGAAATATGGCGAGTTTAAAAAATTGAGCTTGCAGGAAATTTTCGGATACTGAATTAGTTATGGGTTATGAATTATGAGTTATGGGTTATGAGTTATGGGTTATGGGTTTTTAGTTCATAACTCATAACCAACTCATCGTTCATCACTCATTTCCACCTCATCATTCATAATCCATACTTCATCACTCTCCACTTCATCATCAATAACTCATAACCCAGA
>JBQGEO010000094.1:0-4154 GCA_052039655.1 Pararcticibacter sp. | reverse complement strand
AATACTGTTAAAAACCACATGGTGGAAGCCCTGAAAACGCTAAGGGCACACTTAAAATATACGGACCTCATCTATTTTATCATTCTCATCTTTCGTTAAAAAAATTTGCAACACCACTAGTCCTCTCCGCGCTGTTCTGTGTTCTCCTGATATAAAACCAATTAATGGCTGTTATAAAACCAGGAAAACGTGGATAAAGAAAGGCTCCAAAACTTATTAGAAGAATATTTTAACAATACCATTGGCAATGAGGATTGCGATGAATTGTTGAAGTATATAGAACATACGGACCCCGGATTATTCTCGGAAATGATTGACAAACTGGTCCAGGATAATGAAGAGGGACCGGCTTTCGAAGACATACAGGCAGAAAAGGTGTATGGAAAAATCACATCTGATAAGCGCTTTTCCCGGAGGCCGCTTAACCTTTATCACAATAACTGGTTTCGTATTGCTGCTGTTGTGGTCGTGCTCTTATCGTTTCTTTTCTATTTTGTTAATACCGGAAATATTGATCTGCATTCAAAAGCTGATCCGGAAAGCAAAGATCAGAAGGCGCTTATTGTACCAGGGGGTAACAAGGCTGTGCTGACGCTTTCAAACGGAGAGAAGGTCGCTCTGGATCAGTTAGGAACAGAAGCCCTCACAAAAGAATCGGGCGTTCAAATAAAAAAGACAAGAAAAGGAGAGATTATCTATGATGCGCCTCGTAGGGGGGGATCAGAAAAAGTTGCTTTTAATAAAATAGAAACGCCAAGGGGAGGCGAATATCAGGTGATATTAGCTGATGGCACCCGCGTTTGGCTAAACGCTGCCTCATCTCTTAGCTACCCAACTGCATTTAATGGCAGCAGGAGGGAAGTGCGGTTAACGGGTGAGGCTTATTTTGAAGTAGCCAAAAGCAGGAATAAACCCTTTTTCGTTCAGGTAAACGGAACTACCATCGAGGTTTTAGGCACACATTTTAATATTACCTCTTACTCCGACGAATCAAATCTGACCACCACTCTTTTGGAAGGTTCAGTTAATGTTACTAAAAACGGGCACCAGACCTTATTAAAACCGGGACAGCAGGCTGTTGTAACCCGGACATCCGATCAGATCAATGTTTCATCTGCTGATATTCCGGCGATAATGGCCTGGAAGAACGGCTATTTTCTGTTTCGCGACGAAGACATTAAAAGTATTATGAAGAAGATCTCGCGCTGGTATGATATAGAAGTTGAGTACCACGGAAATGTAGAGGAACAGAAGTTTGGAGGCACCTTTTACCGTTCGAAAAGTTTTAGCGAATTGCTTCATTACCTGGAAAAACTCGGCTCTCTGCATTTTAAAATTGAAGGAAGGAGGGTTATTGTGACGCCATAGATTTACCCCACGACGACTTAATGAATTATCTAAAACCGGGAGCGTTGGCTCCGCCCCCGGATGTCAGCTTTTGAAAGCTGTGCCAGATAATTAATTGATGAAATACAACCAATTAACGACTAATCTAACATTCAAATGTATAAAATTTTTACTGCAAAGATTTGCAATAACGGATACTGCTGTACCAAAAGATTTCTGCTCGTGATGAAACTGACTATTGTTTTGCTGACAGTGACTTTATTACATGCCAGCGCAGCTGGCTTAGCTCAGAAGGTTTCTATCAATGTGAAGAATGTCTCCATTGTAGAGGTACTTGAGCAAATACAATCGCAAACGAGTTATAATTTTCTTTATAACTCTAAGGATCTTATGAACACAAAACCAGTGAGTTTATCGGTTAAGGATATGTCTTTAACGGAGGCTCTCGACCGGTGTTTTAAGAACCAGCCGGTAAATTATTATATCGAAAATACTACCGTTCTGATTGAAAGCAAACGGGTAGCAGCTGCTGCAGAACGGGAACTCAGGCAGGTTATCAAAGGTAAAATAACCGATGAAAAGGGGGAAGCACTTCCCGGAGTTAGTGTGAAGATAAAAGGATCTAACACCGGGACGGTCTCTGCTAATGACGGCTCTTTTACAATATCGGTTGATAATGCCAACGCTATACTGGTATTCAGCTTTATAGGTTTTGAGCCCCTGGAAAGAAAGGTGGGCAGCGCCAGCAGTATGAGCATTGTTCTTAAGCCTGTTACGACAGGCTTATCTGAAGTGATCGTGGTAGGATACGGATCGCAAAAGAAGGCGGATGTTACTGGTTCAATTGCATCGGTGAGTGAAGAAGCGATCAAAAGTGTACCGGCAAGTAACCTGATAAGCGCCCTGCAAAGCCAGGCACCGGGCCTGGATATCCAGAAGACTGGTGGTAAGAGCAATCCTGGAGCGACACCGTCCATTTCCATCAGAGGGCAGCGATCGTTGGGTGCGACCAATGATGTACTTTATGTGGTAGATGGGATACCATTCAACAGTACCTATATTAATGACCTTAATCAGGATGATGTAACATCCGTACAAATATTGAAAGATGCATCTGCAACCGCTATTTACGGTTCCAGAGGTGCAAATGGGGTAATTCTTATTTCCACAAGAAGAGGAAAAACCGGCGCTCCGGTAATTTCTTACAGTGGTTATGGCGGTGCATCAACACCGCTGGGCCATTATGAGGTGATGGATACAAAGGCGTACGAAACGTACAAAAAATGGGGGAATTATAATGCAAACAACCCGAATGTCATCGGGGCACCCAATCGTTACAGCGGAATTGATGATCCTAAGTTCTATACAGATGGTATAACCTTCCTTCCTGCTGAACTGGCTGGTATGGAAAACGGAACTGCAACCGACTGGCAAAAGCTTGTCTTCAAAAACGGGCTGAAAACCAACCATCAGCTCAGCGTTTCAGGCGGAACTCCCTCTACAAAATATGCTGTGTCTACTGGCTATTATGATGAAACGGGCGTGTTCCCTGGTCAATCGTTCAGGCGCTACAGCTTCAAGGTAAGCATTGATCAGGAGCTGGGTAAGTATGTTAAAGTCGGCGTAAGTTCATTAAACACCATAAGCAAGATCAGCGGAGAAAGTGTTAACCCTGTAGTCCAGGCGCTGATCTCCAGTCCACTTACCGTTCCATACGATGATAAAGGAAATCTCATTCCTTTTCCCGGGGGCGGCTCCCTGACGTACAACCCTTTGGCCAACCTGGTGCCCGGTGCTGTAGTTCAAAAACGTTCCCGGTATAACACCTTTACAACGGTGTATGCCGAGGCGCAAATTTTGCCACACCTGAAATACCGTTTTAACGGCGGTTTGGAACTTACTCCTGAGACTTACGGCGCATTCTATGGCAGCGCCACTTATCAGAACCTCAGCGGGCCCTCTACTGCCAGAAATACCAATTATGACTTTTACGATTACACTCTGGAGAACCTGCTGACGTATGAAAATACCTTTGCAAAAAAGCATCACGTAACTGCCACCGGCCTTTTTAGCTATCAGGAAGATTATAAAGCGTCGACAAATTTCTCTTATAACAACATCCTGGCAGATGAAATCCAATATTTCAATCCGGCTTTGGGATCGAATCTGAAGGGAGATGGTGAGTACAATAAATTTAATATCGTTTCATTCATGGGGCGTATTAACTACGATTATATGAGCAAATATTTGCTGACCCTTACCATGCGGTCTGACGGTTCGTCGACGCTTGCACCAGGTAATAAATATCATTTGTTTCCGTCGGTAGCCCTTGGGTGGAATATCGCACAGGAGGATTTTATGAAAAACATTTCATTCTTGTCCAACCTTAAGTTACGTGCAGGCTACGGTTCTGTAGGAAACGCTGCGGTAAGCCCGTACCAGACACTCGGCGGACTGGAACTGCTTAATTACAATTACGGGACAACAAACGTTACAGGTACCTATCCTAATAATGTACCTAATCCACAGTTGGGTTGGGAATATACGTCGACAGTGAACCTTGGGCTAGATTTTGGTCTGTTAAATGACCGGATTACCGGATCTGTTGATGCTTACAAGCAGAATACCAGCGATCTCATTCTTCCGCAAAACCTGCCTATTACGACGGGGTATACCAAGCAATTCCTTGCGAACGTTGGTAAAACACAGAATAAAGGACTGGAGATAAGTATTTCTTCCACCAATATTGTGGCGAAATCAAGAAAAGACTTTAGCTGGAGCACAAATTTTAATATCACGTTTAACCG
>JBQGEO010000093.1:0-5436 GCA_052039655.1 Pararcticibacter sp. | reverse complement strand
AATCTACGTACCATCAGGAAGATGATTGAAGAAAAGGTGGTCGACTATATTGCTCTTGACTATAAAGCACCGGAGGCAAAGTTCAGCAAGGTAACTCAATCCGGGCTATACGAAAAATTTGAAGAGACATTTGATTTTCTGAACGCCTCACCTGTGCCGTTTGAAGTCAGAACGACTGTTCATTCTAACATTTTAGAAAGAGCAGATCTCCAGGAAATGATCTGTTTTCTGAGGAAAAAGAGCTACAAGGGCAATTTCTATCTTCAGAACTTTGTAGGTGAAAAAGAAACAATAGAGGAACTCGAAATTTCAGAGCGGATCAGCCTGAATGAATTAGACACACACGGATTATCTGTTATTGTAAGAAACTAGGATCATATAGTGATCTACAGAAAAGCGGCCGGCACAAGCGGCCGTTTTTTATGGTTACCGTCAGCAGGATTTAATCGAATTTTCGTATTCTTCCTTTAATTCGTTCAGACAACCTGCACAAAGACACCCTTCATAAAGTTCGCTGATATACTGTACTTCATTCAGATTAAGGTGCACTTCACTGCACTGGCAACGGGTATAAGAGTTAGCTTTACACTCTATCCGTGTTCTGCATCTTTCACATTGAATAATCTCGTGTTTTATCATCCGGTTTACAAAGGTAAGAGGTGAAAGTAGAAAGTGGAAAGTTTAAAGTGGAAAGTTTAAAGCTTAGAAGATAAGGAGAGAATTAGCTGACAGGTAACTCATGAAAGTATGTAAAAAAGCCGGCAAGCCGGCTTTTTTATGCTTCAAATTTGTACCCCACCCCTTTAACGGTGGCCACGTAATTTTCTCCCAGCTTTTCCCTGAGCTTACGGATATGAACATCGATAGTACGGTTGGTTACCACTACCGAGTCTTCCCAGATATTCTTTAAAATCACATCCCTGGTATATACCTTACCCGGTCGCGATGCCAGGAGGTAAAGCAATTCAAATTCTTTCCTGGCAAGAACTACTTTCTGTCCCTGTTTATAAACGAGATATGTTTCGCGGTCGATCACAAGATCTGTTATCTCGAGTTTATTTTCGGTGACCTCTTCTGCAAGGCTGTTACGGCGCAGGATGGCATTAATGCGGCTAACCAGCGCCCGGGGTTTGATCGGCTTGGCTATATAGTCGTCTGCACCCACGTTGAAACCTGCAATTTCTGAATATTCCTCACTTCTTGCAGTTAAGAATACCATAAACGTACTTTTAAATTCATTCATCGTACGCATAATCCGGCAGGCTTCTATACCGTCCATCTTTGGCATCATCACGTCGAGAATAATCAGATCAGGCTTGACTTTTTTTGCTTCTGTAATACCTTCTTGTCCGTTAGAAGCTGAAAACACCTGATAGCCTTCTTTTTTCAGGTTGTATTCTATCAGTTCCCGGATATCCGGTTCGTCATCGACAATAAGGATCTTTTGCTTTACTGAGCTCATATGATTTTATTACAGCGCTAAAGTATATTGTTAAATATAGAAAATAGTTAAGTTAATATTAAATTATTGTTAACCACTACAATCACTTAACAATTAGCTCAGTTTATTTCAACGTATTCTTTAAAAAGAGTTCAAGTTCAGCGCCGCGCAGGTTTTTGCCTATAATCTTTCCCTGGGGGTCCAGAAGGAAAGATGCCGGTATGGCTTCAACCTCATATTGACGGGAGACAGTACCGTTCCATTGCTTTAATTCAGAGGCATGGTTCCATGCTAGTTTGTCGTCCTGAATGGCTTTCAGCCATTTACTCTTTTCAGAATCCAGGGAAATACCCAGGATAGTAAATCCTTTATCCTTAAAAACATGATACTGTTTTACGAGGTTAGGATTCTCCTGCCGGCAGGGGCCGCACCATGACGCCCAGAAATCAAGCAGGACATATTTTCCCCTAAAATCTGAAAGCTTTAAAGGTTTGCCATCTGCAGAAGTCATCGTAAAATCGGGAGCAACCTGCCCTTTGGAAAGAGGCTTGAGCTTTTCCATCCTGCTGATAAAGTCGGCAACCGCTTCGTTATTTTTATACTTACCCTTAATATCTTCGGCAAACTTTACCATCTGTTCCTCGTACATCATTTTGTCAAGTGAACTGATAGCATAGAAGCCTGCTAAATTATCTTTATTCTGTTCTGCAAACTTTAGTGATTCCTCAGAGAATTGCTTCATGTTCTCTTCAAACCGGGGCCTGAGTACGGCTTCCAGAGAATCCTTTAAAGCAGGGTTAGCTGAAACCTGCTTGTCATATTGCGAACGCAGTTCTATAAACACCTTACCGTATTTATTTGCCATTGAATTAAACTCTTTCAATTTCGCGGCGTCTTTTGAGCCCTCAATCTTATACTCCCCGAGCGGATTCATGTAATCTGCTTCAAAATTCAGCTCGTCACCATTTTTCGCTACAAACAAATAGTTCTTTTCATTCGCTACCAGGTAGAAGAATTCCGGTTCGGGAGCAGCAACCCTGAATTTAAATTCATTACTCTCATTGAGAAATGCCGAGTCGACCAGCTTGTTTTGCTGATACAGCAATATTTTCTTAAGCCCTTGTGCATTTTCCAGTTTTCCACTGATGGTAAATTCGTCACTGTTTTTACAGGCGGTAAGAGTCACCGCGATCAGTGTCCATATTACTAATATATGCTTCACTTTAATGATTCTAATTTATTTATTACCAATTGATTGGCCATCTTTGGATCAATTTTCCCTTTAGAAAGTTTCATCACCTCTCCCATGAACAATCCTAAAACGCCCTTTTTACCTTTATGGTATTCCTTTACCTTATCCGGATATTTGTTAAGTACCTCATCGATAAAGCCTTCCAGTTCGTCTCCGGCGGTATCAATTAAAATGTTCAGTTCCGCGACCAGTTTAGCGACCGGCTCTTCCGGCCTGGCAAGCAGTGCGGGGAACAGTTGCTGGGCAGCGGCTGTATGACTGATTTTCCCTTCCTCTATCAGATTGATAATTTCTGACAAAACGCGTGGCTTCAATCCGAACCCTGTAATATCTTTTCCGCTTTCATTCAGATAGGATTGTACAGGCCCCGTCATCCAGTTCGCAGCAGTTTTGTAAGAACGGGTATGACTCACCAATTCCTCGAAATAGTCAGCAAATGAACGTTCTGATGTGAGCAGATAGGCATTGTAGTGTGTAAGTCCCAATTCATTTGTATAACGCGTGATGCGCTGCTCAGGTAATTCGGGGAGCTCTCGCCTGACCGATTCTATCCATTCTTCAGAAAGCTGAAGAGGCGGGAGATCGGGTTCGGGGAAATAACGGTAATCGTAAGCCATTTCCTTTGACCTCAGAACAGACGTAACGCCGGTTGCTGCGTCGAAATTGAGGGTGTTCTGCTCGATCTTCCCTCCTTTCTCAATTACTCCTACCTGGCGCCGGAATTCATAAATCACAGCACGCTGAAGGTTACGGATGGAATTGAGGTTTTTAACTTCACATCGCTGGCCAAAAGCAGTATCGCCTTTAAGACGAACGGAAATATTAGCATCGCACCTCATACTTCCCTCCTCCATATTGCCATCACAGATATCAAGATATCTTACCAGCTTCCTGATTTCGGTAAAATAAGCAGCAGCTTCTTCAGCTGAACGAATATCAGGCTCGGAGACGATCTCAATTAAGGGCACTCCGGCGCGGTTTAAATCGATCAGCGAACAGCTATCATCCTTATCGTGCATACTTTTACCCGCATCTTCTTCCATATGAATCCGGTTAATGCGGATAAGCTTTTCACTCCTGTCCTTCAGAGTGACGGATACATGTCCGGCCTTGCAAACAGGCAATTCATCCTGTGTAATCTGGTACCCTTTTGGAAGATCTGCATAGAAATAATTCTTACGGTCGAAACGGTTGTTCCGGTTGATCGTGCAATTGGTAGCCAGTCCCATTTTTACAGCATAAGCAACTACCTTCCTGTTCACTTTGGGAAGGGTGCCGGGCAGACCTACTGATATGATGCTGGTATGTTTGTTAGGTTCTGCTCCAAAAGAGGCAGGATCAGAGGAAAAAATCTTTGTTTTGGTTGAAAGCTGGGCGTGTATTTCGAGACCTACAACCAGTTCGTATTTCTCCAGAACTTCTTCTGTCATTAGTAATTATCGTTATTAATTGAAAGCCTATTTGCCAAATATAGTTAAAAGTTCAGAGTTAAAAGTTGAGAGTTTGAAAGTGAAATGGCAATATGGCCGCAAATTTAAGAGCAGTACACAAATAAGGATGTATGTGAAAAAATTCAGGATGCGGGGACCTTGATCGGAATTGCAGAAGTTGTCGGGGGAAAATTGATCCGGGAAGGAGGTATGTATAAGTAAGTCAACAGGGCACAAGGCCCTGTCTATTTCATTACATCTATTTCATTACAAAACAGCTTCCCTTACTCTTATGAGCTTAAGGAGCAGATCTTCAAGAAGGTCAAGCTGAAGCATGTTCGCACCATCAGATCTCGCATTCTTTGGATCGGGATGAGTTTCAATAAATAAGCCGTCGGCTCCGACTGCTATAGCTGCCTTGGCTATAGTTTCAATGAGAGCAGGCTTCCCTCCTGTGACACCGGAGGACTGATTGGGTTGCTGAAGGGAGTGGGTGCAATCCATTACGACAGGAACACCAAACTCCCTCATCTCGGGTATACCTCTGAAATCCACTATAAGATCCTGATATCCGAATGTATTTCCCCGGTCTGTGAGGATTATTTTGTCATTGCCGGAATCTTTCACTTTGTCTACTGCAAAAGACATCGATGAGGCCGACAGGAACTGACCCTTTTTTATATTCACCGTTCTGCCGGTTTTTGCCGCCGCCACCAGCAAGTCTGTCTGCCTGCACAGGAACGCGGGGATCTGTAAAACGTCCACATAAGCCGCAGCCATTTCCGCCTCAGCGCTTTCATGAATATCTGTTACTGCCGGCACACCAAATTCGCTCTTTACCTTGGCCAGGATCTTCAAAGCTTTTTCATCCCCAATACCTGTAAACGAATCTATTCTCGAGCGGTTGGCTTTACGGTAGGACCCTTTAAAAACATAGGGAATTTTCAGCTTATCGGTTATAGCTACAATACGTTCTGCGATACGCAGGGCGATTTCTTCACCCTCTATGGCACAGGGACCTGCCATCAAAAAGAAATTATGGCTGCCGGTATGCCGGATACCTGGAATCTGGTCTGTCATTAGTTGCCTAATTCTGATAAAAATTTAATACGCATCAGCTGAAGTTCCTCCCGGGTATAATCATCACTACCCAGTTCTTTCAGCGCCATGTCGATAGAGTCTACTTCAGTACCCCTGAAATAGTCAAAAACCTCATCCTGACGGTCTTCATCAATCATTTCATCGATATAATAGTTAAGGTTCAGTTTCGTCCCCGAATTCACAATAGACTCTACTTCTCTTAATATATCCTC
>JBQGEO010000092.1:0-2537 GCA_052039655.1 Pararcticibacter sp. | reverse complement strand
CCGGGAATGAGATCTGTAAGATTCTTTTCGTGCACCGACGAACTCGATCTCCAGCTCTTTATATTTCAGCATTGCAGTGCCAAAGTTTTTAAATACAGAGACCTGACTTTTCAGAGCGTGGCCAACTCTTTCTGCGAACTCAATGCCGTTTCCAACCACCAGAATATCAATGTCTTTTGACGGACGCTCAAGGAAGATGTCCCTCACAAAACCTCCAATCACATATACCGATAGACCTGCTTCGTCTGCCAACTTGCCTAACTTCCTAAATACCGGATGCTGAAGATATTGTTCCATAACCCTAGCCTGCAAAAATAATGGAATTAAGGGAATGACGAAGAATTGAGACGAGTTATAAACAGTAAGTTGTCCGTTTTAATAAATAAAAGATTGTCTGTACCTAATGTCCACCTGGAAAACAGCCCTCAGAGACTATTTTTCAAGGTCAGCGAAACAGCGAATCTTCTTAATGGAAATGTCCGAAGCGTTTCGGCAGTTGCCGAAAACCGGCGCCTTACTTTCTTATAAAAACAAAACGTCCGTCGGCTTCCAGTTTCATAATAGTAGAAGGGATTTGGGGAGTATCGTTATTTTGGTCTATAGAAACAACGTAGTCTACCCCTTCAATGATTTTTTCGGAAATCTCAGAGAAGTGAGCCGGAGATTTCTCTCCGCTAATATTAGCAGAAGTGGAAACGATTGGCTTGCGGAATCTTTGAATCAACTGTTGACAAAAAGGGTGACGGGGTATTCTGATACCAACGCTTCCATCTTCATGAATTACATTGGCTGCCAGGTTCTTAGCTCCTGAATAGATAATTGTTAACGGTTTTTCTGTGTATTCGATCAGGTCATATGCCAGGGCTGGCACTTCTTTAATATAGCTTTCAAGTTTGTTTTCTGAATCGAGGAGTACAATGAGGCTTTTTCCTGCATCCCGCCCCTTTAATCTGAACACTTTTTCAACCGCCTGTTCATTTGTTGCATCGCATCCAATTCCCCATATCGTGTCGGTTGGGTAGAGGATGAGCCCGCCTGCTTTAAGTACCTCAATAGCTTTTATTATATCAGCATTCATTTAAAATCTCAATTAGTCGTTGGTGTGGAATATCATGTGCACATTTAAAGTGCGTTTGGGGGCATGCCTTATAGCCGTGCAGTCCACATGGGCGGCATGACAAAGGATAGTCTATTTCAACTACATTTTTTTTATCAGATAAGGGCCCGAATCCGAATCCGGGAACCGTAGAGCAGTAGATAGCCGTAACCGGAGCATTTACAGCAGACGCAAAGTGCATTGGCGCGGAATCATTCACATAATTCATTTTTGCACCAGACATCAGCGCTGCTGACTCAAGAAAGGATAACGAACCACAAAGATTTTCTGCTTGTGGGTTTCCCGATCCTGTGATAATGGCATCGCAGAGATCTTTGTCACCAGGCCCTCCTAAAAGATAAACTTTCAATTCTGGAGCAACATTCCTGATAAAAGTAATCCAATGCTCCCTGGGGTATTGCTTGGTGAACCAGACCGATGCGGGCGCACAGCAAATATACGATTGAGATGAAGTAAGATTATTTGCTTTTTTAAAGTCCTGAATAGTTGGGTACAAGCGTGGCCGGGCAGGAATGCCATCTGTGAGATCTGCTATGAGCTGCTGGTTACGCTCTGTCTCGTGGCGCGCTCCGTCCTTTTGCATCTCGTGTTTTTTTGTGATATCAAAGAATGGAGAAAGAGGGTTTTTATCAAACCCTCTTTTTCTGCCTGCCTTTGACAGGGCAGTTAATAACCCGGTCGAAAAAAAGCGCTGAAGATTTATCACTTCATCATATCTTTCTTTCCTTATTTCTCTTGACAGACGCAGCAGGTTCGCCAGCTTTTTCTTTTTCTTATCCCATATCCAGACTTTATTCAGAAAGGGATGTGATTTCAGCAACATCTCATTCCCCTTACGGACCATCATATCGATGCGTGCGGCAGGAAAATGCTGGTGCAGTTTTTCGGCCAAAGCAGTGGCCAGTACCACATCTCCTATGAAGGCTGTCTGGATAATAAGAAATTTAGTCATTAAACAGCCACGTTATGTTCACGTAATGCATCGTTCAGCGAAGTTTTCTTATCTGTTGATGCTTTTCTCTGACCTATGATCAGCGCACAAGGCACCTGATATTCTCCGGCGGCGAATTTTTTGGTATAAGAACCCGGAATAACGACTGAGCGGGCAGGCACGCGGCCTTTGTATTCGACAGGTTCATCTCCGGAAACGTCAATGATTTTTGTTGAACCAGTGAGAACTACTCCCGCACCGATCACGGCTTCCTGTTCAACATGTACACCCTCAACTACAATTGCTCTCGATCCGACAAAACAATTGTCCTCAATTATAACAGGAGCTGCCTGTACAGGTTCAAGTACTCCTCCGATACCAACTCCGCCGCTCAAATGTACATTCTTGCCTATCTGGGCGCAAGATCCTACTGTAGCCCAGGTATCCACCATTGTACCTTCATCTACATAAGCACCTATATTCACATAC
>JBQGEO010000091.1:0-7323 GCA_052039655.1 Pararcticibacter sp. | reverse complement strand
CATTTAATTTATTTATGTTCAAAGGCTTATCATCTTTCTCTTCCGACAGCCTGAACAGCTTATTGATATTGCCTCCCGTTCCGATCCCGGCGAGATGCTTGTAATTCTTGGTATGCTCTTTAATCCAGTCTTTCATCTGCTCCCACGTTTCCGGTTCATCTGCATTATCCAGCATTCTGACCGTACCAATAGGAAATGAACGTGCCGCCTCAATCTTTCCCTCTGTAAAAACTGAAAGCTCCGTACTTCCTCCGCCTACATCAATATAAAGGTAGGTCTTGTTGTGCTCCAGATTTTCGGCGATATGCGTAGAATAAATGATATTTGCTTCCTTCTGCCCTTCCACTATTTCAAGGTTGATGCCGGCTTCAGACCTGATCCTGGCTACAAGATCAGCGCCATTACTGGCTTCCCGCATCGCAGAGGTGGCACATGCCATATAATCAGATACTTTGTATACATCCATCAGTTGCCTGAAAGCAGTCATTGTCTTCACCAGGTCTTCGGTTTTCGATGGAGATATCTTTTTATCGAGGAATGCATCGTCCCCGAGCCGCAAAGGGACCCTGACAAGTGTATTCTTCTTAAAAGTGATTTCCTGCCCTTTCTGAATAATATCTGCTATCAGCAAACGCACCGCGTTGGATCCGATATCTATTGCTCCGTATCTCAATTAAATTGTTTATTTTTTAAGTATGTATAAATGTCAATTTGTGCCCGGTATTTCTTCCCCCGTCCCGCTTTTTTATACCGGTTATGGGTATGCCGGGTAATCTCTCTCGCTTTTGTGTTATCCTGAAGCTGAATGGATATGATATCCCTGATTTCCTGTTTTACAAGGGGATCCAGTACAGGAAAGCCAACTTCCACCCTCCTGTCGAGGTTTCTGGTCATAAAATCTGCTGAAGAAAGAAAGATCTTTTCTTCTCCGCCGTTCGTAAATATCCATACCCTTGCATGCTCCAGGTATTTGTCGACTATACTGATCACTTTAATAGTATCGCTAAGCCCCGGGACCCCTGGCACAAGGCAGCACATCCCTCTCACGATCATCTGGATATTCACTCCCGCCGCTCCCGCCTCATAGATCTTTTCAATCATTTCTTCGTCTGCAAGACTGTTCATCTTCAGGATCATCCCCGCGGGTTTCCCTTCCTTCTGATTCCGTATTTCAGTGTCGATCATCGCATATACCTTTCTGCGCGTTTCAAGAGGAGAAACGATGAGGTACTTGTAGTCATTAAAGAAAACCTTCTTTTCAAGGCCCCGGAATAGTTTTTTCAGTTCTTTGGTGATTCCTTTATGAGTGGTAAAGATACTATGATCTCCGTAAATCTTTGCCGTTTTCTCATTATAGTTCCCGGTGGCCAGGTTGGCATAATAAACGGGCTTTCCCTTTTCCAGGCGGGTGATCAGACATATTTTCGAATGTACCTTATAATCAAGTATGCCATAATTTACAGCAACACCTTCTTCTTCCAGGCGATTCGTCCAGTAGATATTATTCTGTTCATCGAACCGTGCCTTTAGTTCTACCAGGCAATTAACTTTCTTCCCATTCTTAGCAGCATTAATTAAGGCATTAATGATCCTCGAGTTCTGCGCAAGGCGATAGAGTGTAATGCTTATTTCTGTGACTTTCGGATCAATAGCCGCTTCACGGAGAAAGTGAATAATATAGTCGAAGGACTGATACGGCAGATTGATCAGATAATCCCTGCGGGCGATCTGGCTGAAGATACTCTTACTGAGATCAAGATTCTGCACTCTCAATGCCGGCAGACGTTCATATTCAAGCTCCCGGCGGCCTACATTGGGGAAATCAATAAAGTCCTTAAAGTTATGATATCTGTTACCCGGGATCAGGCTGTCATTGCCGAGGTTAAGCTTTTCAACAAGATAAGCCACCATATCTTCCGGCATAGCATTGTCGTACAACAACCGCTGTGGTTTCCCCTTCTTTCGCTTTTGAAGGCTCTTTGTCAGGGTCTCGATAAACTTTTCGCTGACACTTCTGTCGAGCTCGAGCTCTGCATCCCTTGTCAGCTGAATGGAATATGCTTCAAGCCTGGGATAATCGAAAATAAAATAAATCTCTTCCAGGCAGTACCGGATGATATCATCCAGGAGGATAATGAACCTCAGGTCGTTCGTTTCAGGCAACACGATAAACCGCTCCAGGCTGTCCAGCGGGATCTCCATCAGGCTGTAGCGGAATTTTTCTTTATTGCTGAGACGTACGAAAAAATATATCGCCCTGTCTTTCAGCTCAGGAAAAGGCTTATCATCACTCAGCATAAGCGGAACAAGTGTAGAAAGCAGCTTTTCCCTGAAATACCGCCTTAGGAACTCGCCTCTCTTAACGTTCAGCTGATGCTCATTAATAATGAAGATCTTTTCAGTCGCCAGCTCACGAATGATCTCATTTTCATAAAGGTCATCAAATTTCCGTTCCAGCTTCACCACCATCTCCCTGATGGTCTTCAGCGTCTTTTTAGGATTATACCCTAACAGTTCCTTTGCCTTTGTATTGATGTTGGCAAGGCGTCCCAGTGTCGGAACCCTGACCCGGTAAAACTCATCGAGGTTTGAAGAAAAAATAGCAAGGAACCGCAACCGTTCGATCAAAGGAACACTTTTGTCAGCTGCTTCCTGGAGAACTCTTTCATTAAAGTACAACCAGCTGATCTCGCGATTAATAAGCGGTAATTTTTGCTTTGACATGTGCATAACTGAGCGGCCCGGCCCCTGTCCGGAGGCACAAAGCTGCTGATATTACTGTTAACTTAATATTAAATAATGTTATCAATTAACTTACTGTAGTCAATTTAATCATCTTTATTCTTATAAGTTACTAAAAGATTAAATTGTTTAACCCTGCCGCACATAAACACCATTAAAATTCTGTTTTAGAGACCGATTGTTTAATTTCGCGGTTTAAGGAAAATATTATGCCATCATTCGATATAGTAAGTAAGATAGACGGACAGACTTTGGACAACGCTATTAACAATGCAAAGAAGGAGATCCTGAACCGCTATGATTTTAACGATTCCAAAAGCACCGTCGAACTGGATAAGAAAACCAATGAAATTACCATTGTAACAGAAAACGATATGCGGCTGAAAGCGATCCTGGATTCCATTATATCCAGGATGGTGAAGCAAAACCTCGACCCCAAATCCCTTGATATGGGAAAAGAGCAGTATGCATCCGGAAATATGCTCCGTAAGGAAATCAAGATCAAAGAAGGGATTGACAAAGAAACGTCTAAGAAGATCATAAAGAAAATAAAAGACAGCGGACTGAAGGTGCAAGCCTCTATTATGGATGACCAGGTACGGGTTCAGGGTAAAAAGATCGACGACCTGCAATCAGTTATTTCCCTTCTCCGTTCAGACGATTTCGGTCAGCCTCTTCAGTACATTAATATGAGAAATTAACCCAACAACGCTCCTTCAATTTATGATCCGCATTTCAACAGACAAGACGCTTCTGGATGTCACAATGATCCATCGCTATCTTAGCCGGGAGTCGTACTGGGCTAAAAACATCCCGCTGGATATTGTAGAGCGTTCGATAGAAAACTCTCTTTGTTTTGGACTATACAAAGACAATTTACAGGCAGGATTTGCAAGAGTCATAACCGACTACGCCACTTTTGCTTACCTGGCCGATGTCTTTATCTTACCTGAGCACAGGAAGCAGGGCTTATCCAAACAACTCCTGGCATATATCCGGGATTTCCCGGATCTGCAGGGACTTCGGAGATGGATGCTGGCTACCGCCGACGCGCAGGGACTTTACCAGCAATACGGCTTTACTGAACTATCAAAGCCGGAGCGTATGATGGAAATCAGCATCCCGAATATCTACGGTTAACCAACCAGAGCACCTGTACAGATACCCAAACTTTCCATCCCTCTGCTTGTTGCTTCAGCTTACAGTGGAAAACCTTTGCATCCCACTAACATTACATCACATTATCCTATGAAACTAAAAACAGTATTTGAACACAACCAGGAAATCCCGCGTCCCTACACCTGCCTGGGAGCAAACATCAGCTTCCCCTTTGAATTTGAAGGCCTTCCATCAGGTACAGAAAGCTTAGTACTCATCTTTGAAGATGTGGATGCCACTCCAAAGCCATGGACTCACTGGATGGTCTTCAACATTCCGCCTTCAAGTATCAAAACAGAGAAGGGTGCGATTCCTGCCGGAGCGACAGAAGGCCTGGCAAATAACCATACGTTTGGATATGAAGGCCCCTGCCCCAGATATTTTCAGGGAACTCACCATTACTGGCTAAGGCTCTATGCATTGGATACACTGCTTGACCTGCCGCCTGCTTCCGAACGCGAAGAAATCGAAAAAGCAATGAACGGGCACATACTGGATCAAACGGAATTATCCGGTTTATGTACCCGGCCTGACGACCTTGAATAAAACTTACTAAAGCTTGCCCGGCTTCCCGCCAGGCAAGCTTTAGTAAGCTGCATCATCTGGCTGACCGATATGAGGCGCATCACTTTTTAACATACACATTTGTCATTTTTTCCCATCCGGAAAGCCCGTATCTTTATGGTATAAACCAGGAAGATATGAAAACAATCATCGTAGCAACCGATTTTTCAAAAGATGCCAGCAATGCCCTCGAGTATGCGGCATCCCTCGCCCAGTGCATCGACGCAAAACTGATTTTATATAATTCATTTATGCTTCCTGCACATGCAGCCAATACACTGATGCCGGCTTCCGGAGTAGAGAAGATGATGGCATCCAACGAAGCATCTCTCGATTACGCTGCTGTAAAAATCTCCTGTACCTACGGTATAAAAGCAGAATATGCAAGCACGATCGGAAATGTTGAAGAAGAACTGGACTTACTGGTAGAAAAACACCAGGCAGATCTGGTGGTGATGGGAATGAGAGGAAATTCTCTCGACCAGAAGATCTTTGGTAACACCACCACTTCAGTTATCCGTCACGCCAAGTATCCGGTTCTGGTCATTCCTCAGGCAGTTACCTTCAACGGCATCCATAAGATCCTGTTTGCATGCGACAATAACTGTAAATTCTCCCTGCAAACTCTGAAGATGCTCAATGAAGTCGCCTTGCAATTAAAGGCAGAAGTACAGGTGCTCCATGTTGAGAAGACAAAGAAACTCTCACCCGAGCAGGTCCTTGCAGATGCCGGTCAGCATACCGACGTAGAATTCCATCTTGAAGGCATAGACCATACTTACCGCGACATTGATGGTTGCGGAGTCATTAAAGGAATTGAACAGGGCATTGATGAATTCGAAGCAGACCTGCTTGTGATGGTACCACAGAGATACGGTTTCTGGAACTCGATGCTTCACAAAAGCAAGACCTGCGAAATGGCAGCCAGAAGCAGGGTACCTCTGCTGTCTATCCCAAATTAAGAATACCACCGGGACAACTATAAATAATAAAAGGCTTCTCAAAGGAAGCCTTTTATTTTATCAGCCAGTACGATACCCGCCGGATCTATTCTTCTTCAATTGTGAACCCTACGCCTCTCACTACTTCTTTTACAGCCTGAGCCGGTACACCCTCTTCCGCTTCCACTTTGAGGATCTTGGAAGGATTATTAGTATCCACCTCCCAATTGAGAACCCCTTCCAGCTGATTCAATACTGGCGTCACTTTCGCCACACATCACGAACAATTAATATTCGTTTTAAACTTATACGTATTCATGATTATAGTTTTTAGATATTCGTTTTTAGATATTAGACTTTAGATATTAGACTTTAGATATCAGATATTCATTTTTTAAACCCTGCATTTTTAAAGCAGCCCATCAACGGCCCACAATCCTCCCCAAACCTTAAGCTTTCTACATTAAACTTTCCACTTTAAACTTTCCACTTTCAACTTTAAGCTTTCAACTCCCCTCGTGAGCCTCAGCCTAAGGCTGTTACTCACCACGCTCACACTGCTTAACGCCATAGCAGCGCCGGCGATCATCGGGTTGAGCAGGAATCCGTTAACAGGATATAACAACCCTGCTGCCAAAGGGATCCCTATCACATTATAAATAAAAGCCCAGAAGAGATTTTGTTTAATGACAGCCGTCGTTTTACGGGAAAGACGAATAGCTGCCGGTATTTTAAGAAGATCTGAAGATATCAGGGTGATCTTTGCCACGTCCATTGCAATATCAGTTCCTTTTCCCATCGCAATACTCACATCCGCAAGCGCCAGTGCATGACTGTCATTAATACCGTCACCCACCATGGCCACTTTCTTTCCCTGATCCTGAAGAGCCTTTACGAAAGAAGCTTTATCATCGGGAAGCACTTCTGCGCGATACTCAGCGATGCCTGCCTTTTCTGCCATTACAGCGGCCGTTTGCTTATTATCTCCCGTCAGCATATAAACTTCTATTCCAGCGTTCTTCAGTTGTCTTACAGCTTCAGCAGAAGACGGCTTTATCTTATCCGAAATAGCAATCGCAGCAAGAGCCTGCTCCTCATCGGCAAACCAGATGACGGTATATGCTTCATTAAGCCAGTTGTGCGCTACATCCTCCAGGAAGTCACTTACATGGACAGCATTCTCTGTGAGCATCTTTCTGCTTCCTGCATAATAAGATCGGCCGGAAAAAGAGCCTTCCACACCCTTTCCCGTCAGGCTCCGGAAAGAATCAGAAGACACCTGCCCTACCCCTTTTACTTTCAGATATGCAGTCACCGCCTCGGCCAACGGGTGCTCAGAACTCGCTTCCAAACTATGAAGCAAGGGTGCAAGCTGATCGCGGTCAGCGTCCGGAAGCCAGGTAACAGCAACCACTTCAGGCTTCCCTTCCGTGATGGTACCCGTCTTATCAAGCACAACCGCATTAATATCTTTTGCCAGTTCAAGACTTTCAGCATCCTTTATCAGGATTCCGTTTTCAGCTCCTTTTCCCACTCCAACCATAATAGCTGTTGGAGTAGCGAGGCCGAGGGCACACGGACAGGCGATGACAAGCACCGTTACCATAGCAAGTAAGCCCTGGGTAAACCCGTTCTCTCCTCCCAGCAGTATCCAGCAAATAAAACTGAGAAGCGCAATGCCCATCACTACCGGAACAAATATCCCTGCAATCTTATCCACGAGCTTCTGAACAGGTGCCTTGCTTCCCTGGGCATTCTGAACCATCTGAATAATATGGGCCAGTAAGGTATCTTTCCCGACTTTCTTCGCCGTAAACTGGAAACTCCACTTTTGGTTGATCGTTCCAGCCAGCACTTCGGAACCTTTTTCCTTTATTACCGGGATGGGTTCGCCTGAGATCATGCTGTCATCGACATA
>JBQGEO010000090.1:0-10703 GCA_052039655.1 Pararcticibacter sp. | reverse complement strand
AGTACGAGGCACAGATTTACAATGGCTTATTCGATACGCGTCGCAATGACAGTCTGCTCATTACCATCAATGTCTATAAAAAATTCAGTGACTATAAGAAGAGTAGTTTAAATACAGGAGGAAAACTGATCTCTTCTACAGGATTCTATTCGCCTTATCTTAGGCAGGTGTTTGTTCACAGGCACGACGATTTCATGAGAACGCTGGTGCACGAAATGAGCCATTGCTTTATGCATTATAATATGGGGCCGATGGTTCCCAGGTGGTTAAATGAGGGTGTTGCAGTGTTCTTTGAGTCCATGGAAGTAAAATATAATGAGGTAACGGTTGCGGTCCAATCCGGCAGGCTGTCCGCAGTAAGGAAGTATATTGCCGGCGGAGAGTTTGACCTTGCCGGCTTTTTTCAGTCACCAGGATCTTCATGGCTGGATAAATCTAAACTGGATTATTTGTATAATGTATCGTATAGCGTCTTCTTTTTTCTAATGAAAAGCAATCCCGCCGCCGCCCGTAAACTTATCCGGGAGCTCAGCAAAGAGAGGGATTCTGTGCGTGCCATTGAAACGCTTCCTTATGGCGGGATCGCTCAGTTTGAGGCCAGATATAGATTATTTTACAGATAATAATTGCCGCATTCAAACATCGGATTGCTCAACGCGTATTGTAGAAGTACAAGAATTGAATAGCGGTTAAACAATTTGTAAGTTTGGATTATGCAAAAGCTGCTCACTGCAAAACAAATGAGGGATGCCGACTCTTTCACTATTGCCTCTAAGTGCATCCCGTCCGCTGACTTGATGGAGGAGGCTTCACAGGCCTTTGTGAGGATCTTTATGGAGGAATTTCCAGACAGGAGCCTTCGGATTTCTGTTTATTGCGGTACCGGAAACAATGGGGGAGATGGTTTGGCAATAAGCAGACTTCTGATGCAGGCGGGATATTATGATATAAAGGTTCTGATCGCGCGTTTCTCTGCCACCAGCACGGGTGACTTCGAGATAAATTTCCGGAGGCTGCGTGACTTTCAGGACGTCAGGATACAAGAATTGAAGAGTGCCGCTGAGTGCGGGGCAGAAACATCCGACCTTATTATTGATGCCCTGCTTGGCTCGGGGTTGAATAAGCCCCTTTCGGGTGAGTGGGAAAAGTTAGTGACCTGGCTGAATAATCTTCATAAGACGATTGTGTCGGTAGACATCCCAACAGGCTTGCCCCCGGAGGGAAATGTGGGAACCGGGCATACTATCCTCCGTGCCCGCCTGGCTATTTCGTTTCAGCGAACGAAGCTTAACTTCCTCCTTCCCGGTTCGGCTCCCTACCTTGACAGATTCAGAGTAGCAGACATCGGTCTTGATGAAGACTTTATCCAAAACTCTGAAGGGCCTTATTATTTACTGGAGGAGAACGATATCAGAGAACGTTTAATCCGCCGGGCGGCTTTTAGTCATAAAGGAACGTTCGGCCATGCCATGCTGGTAGCAGGGGCGACTGAGACGATGGGAGCCGCCTTGCTTACTGCGCGCGCTTGCTTATATGCCGGAGCTGGTCTTACGAGTACCTGTATCCCCGCAACCGGACTCACTGCGTTGAACGCCTCTCTGCCTGAAGTAATGGCTGTGGTAAGACCGGAGCAGGGGATACCCACGTCTGTTGACTGGGAAAAGTACCAGGCTATCGGCATTGGACCGGGTTTAGGTACCGGTCCCGGAAGTCTTTCTCTCCTGAGAACGGTTCTTAAAAGATTTCGCAAACCAATGGTGCTTGACGCGGACGCTTTGAACCTGATAGCGCATAACTATGAGTTAATCCAGCAGGTGCCGGAGTATTCAGTTCTGACCCCCCACATGAAGGAGTTCGACCGGCTTTTTGGAGATCATCAGGATTGGTGGTCGCGCATCGAAACAGGTATTGACAGGGCGACGACTTTAGGTTGTACGATCGTATTAAAAAACCGCTATACGATTATATTTACCCCTCAGGGGAAGTGTCTGTTTAATCCTACAGGAACCCCGGCAATGGCAACAGGGGGATCGGGCGATGCTCTGACCGGGATCATTACATCATTTCTCGCTCAAGGGTATGCCCCTCATGAAGCTGCGTTTATTGGCTCTTATATTCACGGGGCGGCGGGAGAGCGCGTACAGGGATATGTAGCGACCCCTTCACAGCTTATCCATGAATTGCCCTTATTGATGAAGGAGCTCGCTGATTAACAAAATCAATTTCGTCGCCGCTTTATGGATAATCAGGGGTGTCGTCTTTTGGTTCTTAGCCGCAGAGCCCGGATAGCCGTTCTTAGCGTACCTGGTCGAACAGATGCTTTTCTGCGTGATAAGAAGATCTTACCAGTGGTCCGCTTTCAACATACCTGAAGCCCATATCCAATCCAATCTCCTTGTATTTCGCAAACTGGTCGGGATGTATCCAGTCCAGTACGGGGTGGTGGTTCTTTGTGGGCTGAAGATATTGTCCCAGAGTCAGGATATGAACGCCTGCATCTGCAAGGTCCTGCATTGTTTCTACAACATCAGCTTCCGTTTCTCCTAGTCCCAGCATAATGCCGGACTTAGTTCTGAGTCCGAATTCAGAAATACGTTTAAGGGCCTCAAGACTTCTGTCGTACTTCGCCTGGATACGCACCTGACGTGTGAGCCTCCTGACGGTCTCTATATTATGAGAAATGACTTCCGGGCGTTCTTCGCAAACGCGGTAAAGGTTTTCCCATACTCCCTTAAAGTCAGGGATCAGGGTTTCCATCGTTGTCTGCGGGCTTTCACGCCGGATTGCTTTAATGGTTTCTGCCCAGATAATGGAGCCGCCATCTTTCAGGTCATCACGGTCAACAGAGGTAATGACCGCGTGTTTTACATTCATTAGTTTAATTGAATTCGCTACCCGGTTGGGCTCATCGAGGTCTACTGCATGAGGGCGTCCTGTTGCAACCGCACAGAACGAGCATGAACGTGTGCAGATATTACCCAGGATCATAAATGTAGCTGTGCCCGCGCCCCAGCATTCTCCCATATTCGGGCAATTACCGCTCTCGCATATAGTATGAAGTTTGTGCGTATCTACAAGTCCCCTTACATTCGCATATTCTTTTCCAACGGGGAGCTTTACCCGTAACCAGTTTGGCCTTCTCTGAGTCTGACTGGCTGGAATCACCGGCAATTCAATCATAGGGCAAAGGTAGTTATTTACTTGCGAGTTCTGAGCGGGTACCCGCCGTAATTTGACATTGGTGTTATGAAATGTATTCACAACATTTTATTCTGAGTGCAGGCGTCTGTGGCAGATCCGGGAAAACTTTTTACTTTTGAAGTATTGATAGATATATGGCAACTTCACTGGTAGTTTATAAGGGAGAATTAAGGACAGAGGCATTGCACCTGCAATCGGGAGAAAAGATCATAACCGATGCACCTGTGGATAATCATGGTAAAGGCGAGGCCTTTTCTCCTACAGATCTTCTTGCTACATCCCTGGGCAGCTGCATGCTGACCATCATGGGTATTGCAGCACGGGAACGGAATATTGATATTGAAGGAACCACATGTGAGATTACCAAAATTATGGGCACTTCACCCCGCAGGGTAACAGAGATACAGATATCCTTTAATTTTCCAGGCAGACAGTTCTCTGATAAAGAGAAAGCCGTCCTGGAACAATCAGCGAAAACCTGCCCGGTATGGTACAGCCTTCACCCGGATATTCAGAAAGTGGTGGAGTTTAAATGGTAAAGAAGATAATCTTTACTGTTACTCTATTAATGCAGCGGTAGTTTCTGCGGAAATTTCTCCATGCGAAGCGTTATAAATGCACTCTCCATCCTTGATTAGCAGCAGTTGCGGAGATTCATGCTGCACTGAGAATAAGCTCGCGATCCCTGAAGAGATATCGCGGTGGTTCAGCAAATCAAGGAAGTAAAGGGATGTATCCGACGGAAGTGCATCCCATTCAAGCTCGAACCTTTTTTTTACCATCATACTGATGGAACAACGGGTACTATGTTTGAATAGAATATGATATCCCTCAGCACTTTTTATTTCCTGTAACTGTTCGATTTTTTCCAGCGGTTTCCAATTCATATAGCGATAGATGAAAGCATGGAGCATATTTGCTCCACAAGATGTTAACAAATTTTAAATAATACGGACTTACCCTCTCCTTGATTTAGGATAGGAACTATAGGCCGGACATGTTTTAGAAGAGCATGATTCGAATACAAGAGCTAAAGACATCAGCAGGAGCAACCCTACAGTAAATTTCTTCATTTGAGTATTATTTATATTTTTTAAACCTGGTGTATTGTGCCTTATACGACGCTGTTATCCCAAGGTTTCAAATCATAAAGATAATTAATTTTCTATAGAACGGTGCCCGGTGCGATTTGGTTTTATTGAAGTTGAGATTTCAAACTTGCCATCAGGATGGCCGTTGCTGCTGCTTCTTCTCCTTTATTCCCGTGTCTTCCTCCTGCCCTTTCTTTCGCCTGAAGCTCGTTATCGGTTGTTAATACACCGAATATAGCGGGGATGCTATGCTTAATGCCAACATTGGTTACCCCGTGCGCAACAGCGCTGCATATATAATCGAAATGAGGGGTATCTCCTTTAATGACACATCCAAGGCAAATTACTGCATCAACTTTCTTATGCTGTAACACCATATCGGCTCCGGAACTTAGTTCGAAACTACCAGGAACAGTTAACGAAAGGATATGATCAGGATCAGCACCCTGCTTAATTAAAAACTGGTACGCTCCTTCATACAAGGCACCTGTGATCTCTGCGTTCCAGTGGGCCGTTACAATTGCGAAATGATAAGGAGATGCTGAAGGGATTGTTGTATGAGAAAAATCTGAAAGATTTTTGAGGTGAGTAGCCATCGGGATTAAAGTTAAGAGTTAAAAGTTGAAAGTTTAAGTATTATGCCGGAGCTTTCTACTTTCTGCTTTGAACTTTTAACTCTTTTGATCTTTTATTGTTTTGCTTCCGCTCTTGCTAAGTAAGTGTCAATAACTGATGCTTCGTAGCTGTTAGGGTAGTTTTCTTTTATTTTATTATAGGCGTCGGCTGCAGATTTAAAATCCTTTTGCTCTTCATAGACGAGGCCGAGCTTTTTCAGGAACAATGGCGCAGTAAAGGGATTGTCTGATTTATCAGAAGCCTTTTTATAATAGGTAATCGCCTGATCGTAATCCTTTAATTCGCTGTACGCATCTCCCAGCATCCCGAGAACCAGGGGATCGACTACCGGGCTGCCGGTACTGCTGTAATTGCCAAGTGCATCGATAGCCTTCTGATACTGGCCTTTCTTCAGATAGAGGCCTCCCAGGTAAGCATTCGCGATGTTTGCTGATTTTGTACTTGAGTATTCTTCTGCTATTTTCTCGAAGCCGGGGTAAGAACCGTCTCCGTTTATTGCTCTGTCTGACAATGAATCAACCGCAGCATATTCTTCAGCCTTAAACATCTCGTTTGCTGCTTTTTCAGCTCTGGGTGCTAAATAAAATTTTTGGTAGCCAATGTAAAGCAGTATAAGTGCTACTATAGCCCCACCAATAAATGCCAGACTTTTCTTGTTTTCCAGCACAAAACTACCGGTATTGGCCGGCTTACCAGAGTGTGAAATAGTATCTTTTTGATTATTCGCCATTTGCGTTATTATTGAAGTGTGCAAAAATACGTTTTTACGAGAGACTGTCAAGGGGAAATAAAGCTGCTTCAGGACAAACAACAAAAAATAATGCAGAACTGTTTCCTTTCGTCGTTGTGCTCATATGCTTTTGTATGTTAAACTTTATCCAGCAAATTAGTTTTATAATGGTGTTTCAGGAAGATCCGCCAAACATTCCCGAATTCCTGTTCATATAAGGTAAAGTTACTATTAAATTTTAATTCCTGTACAGCAGGTATGTTTTTACGGTATTTCAGGGGTAATTACCAGGGCGTGAAATCTGCGCCTCTCAATATTTAAAAAGCTATCTTTAATCAGCTACCTTTGTGCCGTCGTATGTGGCTTAAGAAACTTGCACTCATAAATTTTAAGAACTATCAGGAAGCCGGGCTGGAGCTTTCTCCTCAGGTGAATGCGTTTACCGGCGACAACGGAGCTGGTAAGACTAATCTTCTCGATGCTGTTCATTATTTGTCCTTATGCAAAAGTTACTTTAATCCAATAGACTCACAGCAGATAAAGGGAGGTGCTGATTTTTTTATGGTCCAGGGCTCTTTTGATAAAGACGGGAAGGAAGATGTAGTTTCCTGTTCACTTAAACGAAATCAAAAGAAACAGTTCCGGCGGAATAAGAAAGAGTACCAGCGCCTTGCAGATCATATCGGTCTTTTTCCGCTTGTGATGATCTCTCCTTATGATGTTAGCATTATTATTGAAGGGAGTGAGGAACGGCGGCGTTTTATTGATAACGTTATTTCACAAAATGACAGCTATTACCTGGATGAGCTGATCCTTTATAATAAGAACCTTCTGAACCGGAATGCCTTGCTGAAGACCATTGCCGAAACAGGAAAGTATGATCCCGCGCTCCTGGAAATACTGAATGAGCAGTTAGTGGCCTCCGGAAACCGGATCTTTGATAAAAGGAAGCAGTTTATGGAAGAGTTCATTCCCGTTTTTCATAAACATTATAGCTATCTCACAGGGGGAGCGGAAGAGGCTGACCTGGTCTATGAATCACCCTTGCTGAAAGAAGAGTTTGCCTCCCTGTTAAAGAAGACAGCCGAGCGCGACAGGATATTGGAGAGGACAAGTGCCGGCATACACAAGGACGATCTTCTGTTCTCCGTAAATGGCATGCCCATGAAAAAGTTCGGATCCCAGGGGCAGCAAAAATCATTTCTGATTGCTCTGAAGCTCGCACAATACAGCTTTTTACAGGAAAAGAAAGGATATAAACCCTTGCTGCTTCTGGATGATATTTTCGATAAGCTCGACGAGAAAAGGATCAGGAAGCTGATGGAAATGGTGTCGCACGATGATTTTGGACAAATTTTCATTACCGACACCAACAGGGAAAGGATAAGTGAGATTTTTGCGTCAATCGATTGCGGACTTACTATCTTTGAAGTGAATAACGGAACTATAAAATATGAGGCGGACGAACGATAAATCGCTAAAAGAGGCCATCGAACAGATGCTTCGCGTATACAAGCTCAAACGCCGGTTTGATGAGACTGCCCTTATTGCTGCCTGGCCTGATATTATGGGTAAGGCGGTCGCAAACAGGACCCGCCAGCTTTATATCCGTGAGAGAAAACTGTTTTTAAGGCTGGAATCTTCCGTTCTGAAGAATGAGCTGGTCATGATCCGTACGCAGATCCTGGATAAGATGAATGAGAAGGCCGGATCAAAAGTGCTGGATGAAATCGTCTTTTTATAAGATTGAAATAAAAAAACCGGAGTTTGCCTGTTTTGGCTAACTCCGGTTAATGTCTTCAGGCAATGCCTTCCGGCATTCCTCTCTTTGATCGTACAGATTATCTTAAAGAAAATCCGGATGACGTTCTAAGCCTGAGAAAAAGAAGCTTGCTTCGATTTCTGCATTTTCGTTAGAATCCGAACCGTGAACAGCATTCTCCTGGATAGAGGAAGCATACTTCGCGCGGATAGTGCCAGGTTCAGCCTTTGAAGGATCGGTAGCGCCGATAAGCTTGCGGAAATCCTCTACTGCGTTTTCCTTTTCAAGGACAGCAGCTACAATAGGTCCTGAGCTCATAAATGTCACAAGGTCTTTGAAAAAGGGTCTCTCCTTGTGTACCTGATAGAAAATACCAGCAGTATCCTGATTTAGTTGCATATATTTTATAGCAACTAACTTGAAACCAGCTTTGATAATGTCATCTAAAATAGCCCCGATATGCCCGGCTCTGACAGCATCAGGCTTAATCATTGTAAATGTAGTGATAGTATTCATGTCAAAATAATTGCGGGCAAAATTACGGTTTTAATATGAAGCAGACAAATGGCGGCCTTTTTTAGAAAAGTATGTCTTTTTAAGCCTCTTATATCATCGTTACCGCAATAAAACACCGCAGGTTCTTTATTGTTTTTTTCATTTTGTAACCCCAAGGTTTTTAATAGCTTTGCAATTCTTTTTGAAGGAATGATGCAGGAGTTAATCTCACTGAAAGAAATACTGGCGAACCCAAGGCAAATTGTGATAACAACGCATCACAAACCTGATGGTGACGCTATGGGCTCGTCACTGGGTCTTTACAACTATCTGGTCCAGAAGGGACATCATGTAAAAGTTATTACACCTACAGATTATCCTGTTTTTCTGCACTGGCTGCCCAATAACCCGGAAGTCATTGTCTATACAGAGAAAAAGGAGGAATCGAAAACGTATGTTTCGCAGGCAGATCTGATCTTTTGTCTCGATTTCAATGCGCTTTCAAGGATAAATGAACTGGGAGAACTGGTGCGTGAAGCCGGTGCGAAAAAGGTGCTTATCGATCACCATCTTGATCCCGAAGATTTTGATGATTACCGCTATTGGAGTATCAATGCCTGTGCTACTGCACAACTGGTATATGAGTTTATTACAAATGTAATGGACGAGCCGAACCTGATCAATAAAGATGTAGCATCCTGTCTTTATACCGGAATTATGACAGACTCCGGGTCCTTCCGCTTTCCTACTACAACTGCCCACGTGCATCATATTGTAGCTGACCTTATCAGTAAGGGAGCAGAGAACTGGCGTATCCATCAATTAGTATATGATAACTTTTCGGAAAATCGTCTGAGGTTTCTGGGATATTGCCTGCTGAACAAGCTGGAGGTTTTTTCCGAATACAATACGGCGATGATATCGGTCTCCAGGGAAGAGCTGCGCCGGTTTTCCATATCTACAGGTGATACTGAAGGTTTGGTGAATTATGCCTTAACTATTAATGGAATACGTCTTGCTGCGCTTATTATTGAGAGAGAAGATCTTGTAAAGCTTTCTCTGAGGTCGACAGGGGATTTTCCGGCTAATGAGATCTGTAAGAAGTATTTTAACGGAGGAGGCCACCGGAATGCTGCGGGCGGGCAATCCCCGGATTCTTTACAGAATACAGTAAAACGTTTCAAACAAATTCTGCCAGAATATAAAAGTCTTTTAATACAATAACCAAATAAAATGAAGAAACACTTAATTGTTTTAGGGTTTGCAGTACTTGCATTATCAAGCTGTAAGCAGTTCAAAAAAGGAGAGGGTGATATGCAGTACATTATCCATGAGGATAAAGAAGGGCCTACCATCAAAGAAGGAGATTTTCTCGCGTTACAAATGATCCTGAAGACTGAGGAGGACTCAGTAATCCAAAATACACACGATTATGACAGGCCGATGTTTGTTGCACAACAGAAATCAGCTTTCAAGGGAGATATTTTTTCAGGCCTGGCTATGTTGAGCGAAGGTGACAGTGCTACCTTTAAGATCAATGCCGATTCATTGCAGCAGAAAATGAATATGCAGAAGCCTGCTAACACAAAAGGAAAATACCTGGTATTTACCTTTAAAGTAGACAAGATTATCCCTAAAGGTAAGCTTAGCGATGCTGACTTTAACGGTAAGATCGAACAGTTCTTCAAAGCTGAAACTCAGAAAGCCAAGAATTCTGAAGGAGGCAAGATCAGCGGTTATATCTCTTCAAAGGATCTTAAGCCGACAAAAACTCCTTCCGGTTTGAATTATATAGTAGACAAACAGGGAAATGGTCCGAAGGCGGTAGCAGGTGATACAGTACAGGTAAACTATACTGGTCGTTTCCTGACTTGAAAGATTTTCCAAACCAGTGTTGCGTAAATTGCAAAGAAAGAAAATGTATTTAATCCAATGGCTCCATATCAGCCGATGAAGGTTGTGGCCGGAGCTCATGCAACAGTGCCAGGTTTTGATGAGGCTTTACTGATGTTCCCTAAGGGATCCAAGGTGACTTTAATCCTTCCGTCTAATCTTGCATACGGAGAACAGGGAAATCCTAGTATTGCTCCTTTCACACCTTTAATTTTCGAAATTGAGGTACTCGATGTAATTAAACCAAAGGCAGGTTCTCAGCCTCCTGTAGCTGCTCAGCCTGCTCCAGCCGCGCCTGCTCATTAAGCAGCCGTGACATAAGCTTTTCATATCATCCGGCATTTTACGCCGGATGATTAATTTTTAAGACCATGAATTTCAGACTACTAATTGCTTTATCTCTGCTGATCGCTTCAGTGCATGCTTTCGGTCAGGATAACGGAGGTTTTGAGCGCCTCGCCAATGGTGTTCAGTATAAGATATTCACTCCGAACACAGGAGTTAAGATCAAGCAAAACGACTTGATTACCTTTCATTTTATCCAGAAGACGGATAAAGATTCGGTATTGTTCAGTTCCTTTTCTGCCGCAAGGCCCGTCACTATTCCCGTGCAGCAAAGCCGGAATATTTCAGATCTGATGTACTTCTTTCCGCTGTTGTCGGTAAAAGACAGTGCATTGGTAAAGGTTCCTGCCGATTCCCTGTTTATTGACTCCACAATGGAGAGACCGCCGTTCCTCCCCAAGGGGAGCACTCTGCAGTTTGTTATAAAGGTGGAAAAAGTGCAGTCTATGAACGAAATCATCGCCGAACAGCAGCGGATGGCCGACTCGTTAAAGACCAGTGAGCTGAATGCAGTTAGTAAGTACATAGCCGACAGGAAACTTAATTTTAC
>JBQGEO010000089.1:0-2331 GCA_052039655.1 Pararcticibacter sp. | reverse complement strand
TTTCAGAACATTTACAGCACGGCTGAATATATTAAAAAACGTATCGGCGACTTTGAGCCAGAGGTCGGAATTATTCTTGGAACCGGGCTCGGCGGCCTGGTGAACGATATTGAGGTGCATACGAAGTTGCTGTATGCCAATATTCCTGATTTTCCGGTTTCAACAGTTGAGTTTCATTCCGGAAGATTAATTTTCGGTATGCTGCAAGGCAAAAGAGTTGTCGCCATGCAGGGCAGGCTCCACTATTATGAGGGATACGATATGAAACAGATCACCTTCCCTGTAAGGGTCATGAAGGTTCTCGGGATCAAGCATTTATTTGTTTCTAATGCAAGCGGCTCCCTGAATCCCGACTTCGCGAAAGGCGACCTGATGATTATAGAAGACCATATCAATCTTCAGCCGGATAATCCTTTGCGCGGAAGGAATTACGACGAATTCGGTCCCCGTTTCCCGGATATGAGTTATCCGTATGATATGGCGCTTGTTAAAAAAGCAAAGGAAATAGCTCAGGCGAATAACATCAGGTGCCATCAGGGCGTTTACGTATCTGTGACCGGACCCAATCTCGAGACCAGGGCAGAATACAGGTATCTCCGGAATATTGGCGGCGATGCAGTCGGTATGAGTACAGTGCCGGAAGTAATTGTTGCAAATCATATGGGAATCCCGGTGTTTGCTGTTTCTGTCATTACTGATGAAGGGTTTCATTCCAGCCCGGAACCGGTTTCCGTTGAAGAGATTGTGAAGGTAGCTGAAGATGCAGAACCGAAGATGACGCTTGTATTGAAAGAGCTACTGGCTTCTTTATAGTGAAAATTGATTAATGAAATATCTTTTAGTTGTACTTGCTGCACTACTTTTCCTGGTTTCTGAGAATAGTTATGCGCAGACTCCAACTCATGAACGTGAGCAGGGGTCTGAACTTGATTCCCTTCGTAAGCTTGAAGAGGCAAGCCGGGATACTATAATTTTTAATTCAAAGTATATCCGGTATACTACCCTGGATCTATTAAAGGACAGAACTCAGACAAGGCCTATTGATACGACATTAAACCGGATCCATAATTATAATCCGCTGATTCAGCCTGAAAGACCCACCATTGGTCTTGGTAATCTGGGTTTACCATACAGGGAACTGCTTTTTAACCCAAATAAAAGCATTGGTTTCGATCCCGGATTCCATTCTATGGATATTTACAGGCTCACCCAGGATTCTCTCCGGTACTACCGTGCCCGGACTCCTTTTACTTCGCTGTACTACGTAAACGGAACGAGGGCTGAGCAAATCCTCAGGATTGTTCACAGCCAGAATATTAAGCCAAACTGGAACGTGGGCGGAAACTATTTCAGGATCGGAGCGAGAGGGATTTACAGCAGTCAGAATGCAGATCATTTGAATGCATCCCTTTTCACATGGTATGAATCGCCAAAGAAGCGGTATAACATCCTGGTTAACGGACTTTTCAATACATTTAAGTTCGAAGAAAACGGTTCATTGCTCAATGATACCGTTTTTACTTCGAAAAGCACGTTAGGGCCGGGAGAGGAAACCGTAAGGCTCGGCCCGGAGAATGATCCGGTTAGACAGACATGGAAACAGAAGAACTTTTTTCTTAAACAGTTTTATTACATCGGTCGGATAGACAGCCTGGCCAAAGATTCAGCCTCAGGTGTGTTGCCAACACAGCGTTTTTCTCATGCTCTCAGCTATTCTTCAGACTCATACCGGTTCTACAAGAATACAAATGACCCGTATAACGTTTTTCCGGATATTCCGAATGACAGGAATACAGTGATTGATTCTACGCACGTTAAGAACCTCCGTAATGAATTTATGTACAGCTTTTACCTTCGGGGACGGGCTGTCAGCTTTATAAAGAACGAGCTTAAACTGGATGTCGGCCTGCAACATGACCTGTACCGCTTTGATCAGATGGGATATAAACTCAACTTTCAGAATATCACATTTAAAGGCAATCTGGGATACCGGTTTAGCGACCGCGTGAGCGTGAATGGAAATATTCAGCAGATCTTTCAGGGACGCAATGCCGGTGATTTCTTATATGAAGCCCAGATGCAATTTTTGCTGAGTAAATCAGTGGGGAGAATATTACTGGGGGCTTATACACAAAATCGTTCCCCTGAACAAATGTATGACCGGTCTAATTATACCTATCATAACTGGGACTATGATTTCGATAAGACAAAGGTAAATAACCTTTCTTTTGCTTATCTCAATCCGAAGTTCGGGTTTAATGTAAAGGCTGAGTACTTTTTGCTGACCAACTATTTGTATCTGGCGGAAACAGCTTTCCCTGCAGAAATAAC
>JBQGEO010000088.1:0-6856 GCA_052039655.1 Pararcticibacter sp. | reverse complement strand
AAATTATACTTTTCTAACAGTTTCCATTTACGTAAAGCAATGAATTAGTTGCTTTTAGCTAACGATTATGAATTATTGTTCATTGAAATATTTCTATCTCCTGCTCATTAACCGAGGTAAAACGAGACTGAAAAGCCAGCAATGCCTTCCGGCTACTGGTATTCACCAGGTCTTCCAACTGCACCGACTTTTCAATCAGAAATACCAAGCCTTCTTTCTTAATTTGATAGCCGTTTGAATAACGCACGGACAAGTAAGCTTCATCCAGAAGATTGAACTGCTCCATTTCCTTATCATCCGACCAGTTGAATAATTCCTTCAGACCGGGTATAAACCGAGTTAGTTCCTTATGATGATTTCTCAGCTTATGAGAGATCTTTTCTTTTCCGATCAGGGAAAGCTCCGCAAAACGATAGCAGCATTCAAAAAGCTGGTGTAGCATCAGGGCGCAGAACGCATAGTTTTCCATAGCCAGATAAAACCATACGCCTTTGCGAAAGGATTGGATTTTTACACGCTCTTTTTCCATACCCGCCGCCGCTTGTTTATAGATTTTCCCGAACATATCTTTGCAAAGATGCAATTTGATCGCACAGTCCGGGCTGATATACACCAGCCTGTCCGGTTGACATAGGCTAAAAAAGGTCATGTTTCCAAACTTCAGTCCGTTTTTAATATCGCTGATGTAGAACATCCGGTAGTTGAAATTAGGATACAGGGTCAGCACCATCTTAACCAATGGCGTGCTTTCCACCAGGTGCAGCTGGCTGTTCTGGGCGATCAGGATAATCAGCTCCCATTCTTCCCCGTCTTGTTTTTCCTGCCGGTTCAGATAAACCCGTTCAATAAATAACATCCCGGTCAGGCGTTCTGTAATGGCGCTGGCCTGCTGAAGAATGTTCAGAGGGATAAGTTCCATAAGATCTCTTTATAGTTTATTTACTTCTTTTTTGTGCTGTATTTTTTTGCCTGTATAAGGAAGGCGGCTTCCAGTAACCGGAGAAATGCAGCATGAAACTCTTTTAGCTCTTCTGCTGATGAAACGGGGAAGCTTTTATCACCCATCGCAGCAAGGATAGTCTCAAAGAACATCTCAAACACTTCGTTCAGAGAATACCTATCAAAAAAGACTGGTAAATAGTTTTCGGGTTTGCTGACTATCTCTTCACTGAGCAGATATTTATAACCCGGTTTGGGTGCTGCTGCTTGTTTGCTGTGATAAGTTGTATGATCCCGGTTCCAGTCTTTTGGATAATTAGGCCCCAGCTGACGGATCAGCCACAAGCATTCAGCCAATGTAACCAGTGTTCTCAACTGATACAGTAGCTCAACAGGCCTTTCTCTCCATTCCTCCCCGGCATCCAGTGCCGTCTTGAAAAGCCGGTTTAATTCTCTTTTATAGTCCATTAAGGACTTCCGGTAAAAGACCCCATAAATCTCCCGGTATGGGCTCAGACGGAAATCAACGGTACTGAATACCGGGTAATTGTCCATGTCAAACCAGGGCATAATCTGGTGATACAAAAGCCCCTTGTCCTGGCAGTCGTCCAGCCACACGCGTTCGGTGAGTTTAAGCAGCCATAAGTAGTGCTCGTAGATCTGCGCCGGACTGAGCTGCTGTGAACTAAAGATCGGGCGGTCATCCAGGGCAGCCTCCAGCCAGAGGTTAAAATACCGTTTCCAGTCGCCCTGGCTCTGGTAACTAAACAACTGCTCATAAAACAGGTGCCCTCGTTCAATTTCCTGCTGGTTCAGCAGTTGTACCCGGCCCCGGAAACGTTTGTGCCGTTCAGCCGGCCATTTGTTTTCCTGAAGATACGGGTAGCATTGATCGATGCTGTAATCGGTAAACGAGGGTTCCACCGGATTGCCTGAGGGCTCGTCATGCTGAAACTTCTGCCGAGTGTTCAGGTGTTCTTCATAAAAGAACCAGGCTGCATCCAGGGTGATCATAATCTGTTCAAAACCTGTATGTAACAACCTTAGTTTCTCCTGCGGCCAGCGTTCAGGGCTGATCACAACCCGGTAAAAGTCCTGAAGGAAGCAGCGGTAAGTATCCGGGTTTTCCAAAAAGGTCAGTTCCTCCCGGATATGATACATGTTGCTTTCAGAAGAATGGATAAAGGATTCTTGTCCGTTAAATTTATTCATGATGAAACCTGTTTCGGAGTTGTATAAAATAATCTGAACTTAAATGAAGGATGATTTCAATCTGCTTGATTTTTCTGTTGCCGGATGGCGCAGCACCAGCTTTAAGATTATCCCGGACGACATTCAGCAGGCTGAGGTGAAGAAAACGCGCATAATATCCTGCCGGGTTCCGTACGAATTGTTTACGAAGCGCCTGCCGGATCTGCATCAGCGTATGATCTTCCTGTTTCTGTATACCGGGTGAATTACTTAACCATTCGGCCAGGTAGATCAGCCGGTGGAGGGTCTGGTAATGCTGAATAAAAAGCAGCCCGGCAGAAGCATGCCAGTCGATACACCACCGGCGGTAGTAATTGATAAATGCCAGGGATTCCAGGGCTTGCTTAATACCTGCTTCGGCATAAAACTGGGTTCCCCAGGCCAGAGGGCTTGGTTGGCATTCCTGCAAACTCCAATGCAAGGAGGATTCTTCTGGCAGCCGATGGTCTTGGCTCAGCAGAAAGGCCGCTTCCAGTAGTTTGTTCAGACCGAGGTAATCATCAAATTCCCGCAGTTCACCGGAATTGCCGGTCATATAGAACGAGGGATCAAAGAGTACACAGCGAAGGTCATGCAGCAAACCGGGCTTCCAGTTTTTCGGCCCCGCGATAGAAAAAACTATGCGCATGGTTCGCAGAGGCTTAAGCGCTTCTTGTTCAGTCAGAAATGAAAGGAGGTTTAATCCAATAAATGACCGGATATCCCCGGGCGAATTTCTGTCCCCTGCCCTATTCGGGTAAATAGTCAGTACGTAGGCTGCGTCAACCAGTTGTTCCAGCCTGTTAACCAGGCATAGGTACCGGTGGCGTTGTCCGGGAGAGAGATCCATCTGATGAGTAAATACCAGGGGCAGCGCGCCCCTGAGCCACAACTGCACTTCCGGCACCGTATAGCAGCTAAAGAATTGATCAAAAACCGTAAGCGGATCTTCCCACTGTCCGCCGGATAGTGAGGTGGGATAATCCTGCTCCCATAATCGAATGGCTTTCGTTTCCATACAACCAAAGGTCGGAGGCTAACAGCTGGTTGCGAACCGAAAATGCCGGTATCCCACCCGTAAGGGCTGGTTATTTACTAAAGCGATCTTCTCTTAACAAGCAGAGAAATTAGTATCTTTGGATATGAGTACAGTTGTAAAACCAAACCATATTGGCCGTAAAATTAGCCGCATCAGAGAACTTCGCGATATGAAACAGGAAGCCCTGGCGTTAGCTTTGGGTGTAAGCCAGCAAACGGTATCTGCAATGGAAAATAAGGAAACTATTGAAAGAGACCTGCTTGAGCAGGTGGCGAAAATCTTAGGGGTAACGCCGGAAGCTATTGAGAATTTTAGCGAAGAGGCTGTATTAAATATTATCTCCAATACATTCAACAGTAACGACACCTCTACGTTGAACGCAATCAATTACCACTGTACCTTTAACCCCATCGATAAGATCGTCGAACTGTACGATGAAAAAGTAGCCCTTCTGGAACGTTTATTGCAAAGTGAACGGGAAAAGACGGAGATCTTAAAGAACTCAAAAGGATAAATAGATTGTTGTTAATTTATTAAATAACAAAACAATATCTAACTCCGCTGAAAAGGCATTCGGAAAACCGGGTGCCTTTTTGATTTGGGGGCCTAATCCTATTATATCGTAATAAAACAGGTTGAATTGCATTTATTTATAATTACATGAAATAAAAATCCGCCAACGAACAGATTAAGCGTGACCAAACAGGATAATAAAACGTCTTTGTTGTAAAATAGCAGATGAAAACTTTTCTTAGGTGGGCAAAACCGATAGGCTTAGGATTAATTACATTAATAATCATCTTACTTATAGCAGGATACGTTTTTGAATGGAAGTCCCGAAAGAATGCTGAAAAAATTGAACCTGACGGTTCTTTTGCGGAAGTTGACAATCATCGCCTGCATTATTACAAAAAAGGCAATGGAGGACCAACAGTTGTATTTGAAACCGCATTTGATCCAGCCGGACATTTGCAATGGTATCATATTCAACAAGAGTTACCAGATTCTTATACAAGCATTTCATATGACCGGGCAGGGATTTTATGGAGCGAGAGAGGCGAAAACCAAAAATCAGGGGAGAAAATTGCTAAAGAATTGCATGGGTTATTGGAAAAGGCCGGGGCCCCAAAACCGTATATTCTTGTAGGACATTCATTTGGTGGAACACTTAACCGTTTTTTTGTCAACAAGTATCCTGAAGATGTCGCAGGTGTAATATTCGTGGACAGTCAATGCCCCGATGACGAAAAATATCTATCGCCCGAACTATTCAAAATGGTAAACCAGGGCTTACCCAGTGGTTTTTTAAAATTCGCTAACACTTTCGGACTAGCCAGATTAATGTTCAAAAATATGTTTCCAAATGACGAACAATACAAATATCAAAATTCCATAATGCCCGCTTTGCTTTATAAAAGTGCAGAAGCGATATTGGAGGAGCAAGATCAAATGAGCTCCATCAAAAAAGAAGCATCGAAAATAAAATCTTTTGGAGCTTGTCCTCTTTTTGTATTAACAGCCGCGGATGAAAAGCGCTTTGATTCTTCTATTAGAGATGAAAAATTAAAAACAGAAATGCTAAGTGACTGGAATAAAATGCAGAAGGATTTTTTGCTTCTTTCAACAGACAGCAAACAAATCTTAGTACCAACCAGTGGTCATTACATCAACCAGGAACAACCAAAAGTTATTGAAGCCGCAATCAATGAGATGGTGAATAAAATATCAAATATAGGCTCCCATTCTCTCCGTCAAAAGGCATTAAGAAAACCGGGTGCCAATCTATAATATCTATCCTCACCTTAGCCATTATTTTTCTGATCGTCCGCAAATAGTTCCTTCAGCGATGATCAGGGAAATTGTAAAGCGTGAGTTCGAAAAGATCTTAGTACGAAGATGCCGATTATAGCCTTGAAACCGGCTGGCTTCAAATGGGGCGGTAGCTGGGAATATCATTTCCTTAATAAACCTCAAACCAAAGTCGGGTCGGAACGTTTTTTTGTTTCAAGATATATAATATTTTATGAAGAAACTTATTTTATGCCTGCTGATGCCTTTGCAGATAGCTGCTGCATTAGCACAAGATACGCAAATTATCCAGAAAGATTTTCAGACCATTATTAATTACACCCGTAAAATGGAAATCGATAAAGTATTGGACATGACATACCCGCCCTTGTTTAAGGTAATGCCAAAGGAGCAAATGAGCGCAATGGCCAAAGGAGCATTAAGCAGCATGGGTATAAAAACTATTTTCGAAGAGGTGCCTATCGGGCTTACCCTTAGCCCTGTTACCAAGTTAGGTAGCTCAACAATTTGCCTTGGGAAATATAACCAAAGCATGATACTGGAATCGTCGCAAACTGCTTTGCTCGACATGTTAGCCGAGGCCAAAATGCAAGACAATACGGTAGAGAAGGTTGGTCCTGGAAAACTTAGAATAAAGGGAAAAAACTATTTGCTGGCTATAAAAGACGCCAGTACAGGCAACAGTTGGAAATACCTGAGATACGATAATGAGGATGCCGAGATGAATGCCAAAGTATTGTCTAAAGAAATATCCGCCGGGGCGGCCAAGCTTAAGCTTGCTCTTCAATAACTAGCTTTCAATCTATCGGTTGAGAAGATATTAAAGATTGATGCTGGCCCCGGGCGAATTTCTGTCCCCTGCCCTATCAGGGTAAATAGTCATTACGCAGGTTGCGTCAACCAGTTGTTCCAGCCTGTTACCAGGCATAGGTACCGGTAGCGTTGTCCGGGAGAGAGAACGATTTGAGCTGGTTGTTTACTAAAGCGATCTTCTCTTAACAAGCAGAGAAATTAGTATCTTTGGGTATGTGAACGGGAAAAGACGGAGATCTTAAAGAACTCAAAAGGATAAATAAATTGTTGTTAATTTATCAAATAACAAAACAATGTTTACTGAAGCGCGGAAATTAAATCTCATAGAACAGGTTCTGAAAGTGAAAAATGAAAATGTGCTGCTTGCTTTGGAAAATGTACTTAAGTCATCCAAACCTGCTGAAACGAAAAAGTCGATCCACGACTTTGTTGGTATCCTTTCAAAGAAGGAAGCTGCCGATATGCAGGCAGCCATAGCGGAATCCTGCGAAACAATTGACGAGAATGACTGGAAGTAGTATTCTGATTGATACCAGTATCATCATTGATATTTTTGGAGGCAACACAGCATTTGCAGATAGGATCGCTCTTTTTTAGAGCTATGTACCGTTCTTCCCATCGATCATATCACAGCCGAATATTTTCGTCAAATTATGGCTTCTTTATTCAGAAAAGGCAAACCCATCCCACCCTATTTCAGCGCGGCTCAGCCTAATATCTTTTTCCTGTGGTTTAGTCCCCAGTTATGCAGTTCCTCAATTACTTTTTCAAGAGTAAAAACATAATCTGTCGCGGTATACTCAACTAAAACAGGCAATTCGTCATAAACTGTCCGTTTGATAAGCTGATGTTCCTCCAAATCCTTAAGTTCTTTAGCAAGAACTTTTGAAGAGATTTTTGGGATGCTCCTTTCTATTTCCCGAAAGCGTTTGTTTCCGCTCATAATGGAAATAATAATAAGAACTTTCCATTTGCCACTTATCACATCAAGGGCATCACGGACAGTCAGCATTCTTGCCAAACACT
>JBQGEO010000087.1:0-1973 GCA_052039655.1 Pararcticibacter sp. | reverse complement strand
GCACCGGTTGTCAAAGTACCAACTAGCTTACCGTCAGGTGCATTGAGCCGCACTTCAACCTTTTGTCCGGCTAAGTCATTATAGACCGCAAGATTGGCTGTGAACTTTTTGACACCAGTTCCAAAGTTAACATCTTTAAAGGCAACCCAATCGTTGTTATCGCAGAATTCAATGTTGGTAGCCGTTGCAGAGATTCCCTTCATACTGCTGTACGCTTCTGCCTGAAGGATAACCGATAGTTCGGTTGGTTTCAGTAAGCAGGAAGCCTTAGAGTTTTGTGAAGGGATTTCATAACCTTCAGGGCCAAAAATACGTTGAGTTTGCGGGAATCCAAGTTTGGTATAAAGCGGGCTGCCGGCAGCCACCTTGTAATCAGCATCAGACAGCATTGGATCTGCTGTAACAGGCGCAAGATCATATAGGGGCTCATTATGGCCGCCAGTAGAAATATTGCCGGTTGAATAATTATAGAACAGATTGTTTCTGATATCAGGCTTGGGCATATTGTCTGATGATCTTATAAAAAGAGGTATACTTTTCTCAGGATATGAAGCAATAACAGCATTGTTTGTAAAAAAGTTGTTTGTCATGCTATTGTCATTTACTTTGAAGTACCAGAATGCTGGCATCTGTCCAGTAGCTCCTAAATCGAAAATATTTTTATTAACGTTGATGTTACATCCGCCGTTGTATAAGAACGGTTGAGAGCCTTCTCCTGAGATAATATTACCTTCTATCACTACAAAAGACGTTTCATTATCCAGGTATATACCGCGGGTGCTATTTTTTGAATTTCCATAATCTCTGATGAAATTGTTTTTGATGTAAATCAGGGAAGACCTGTGGGTAATGAAATAAGGATCGATGATATAGATAGCACCGCCATCGTCAACGGCGCTTCCGGAATCAAGAATGACGTTGTTTTCAATTTTCAATCCGGTAATGTTATCACCTGCCTGCAGGCTCCATATACCTATTCCATACCCTGTTGTATTTCTTATAACGTTGTTTATGATAGTCGTGTTAGGAGTCGTTCCCTCTGTATTAATACCGGCTCTTTCCCAACATGGTGTTTTAATAACGCCGTTTTCAATGATATTATTACTTATTGTGTTCCCTGAAGCGGTAGGAGAGGGTTTATCAAAGTAAGGAGCTGGCTGCGGCCGTCCTTTTCCTCCCTGTACACCAATTCCTCTGCTGGTATAGTTTCTTACTGTAAGGCCATTAATGACGATATTACTTCCTCCAAGAATATCAATGATATCCTGTATGCCTTTTCCGTCTATAATAGCGGAGTTGACTGGATCGCCCGGATAAGTTGACCATGTCGAATTGTTGTCTTTGTCTGTAAGAATGAAAGTTTCCTTCCTGTTGTAAGTTCCCGCTCTCAAAAAGGCTTTCTTCTTTTTTGAGGTCCTCATGGTCTCCCTTGCCTTATCAAGTGTCTGAAAGGGAGCAGTAAGTGTTCCGGGATTGGTGTCTTTTCCATTAGGGGAGATATAAAAAGCATTTGTGTCTGCAATTAGTGTTAATCTCTCATTGGTATTGGAAAGTGCACTCATGTATTGTGTTTCGGGTTCTTCCGCTTTTTCACATGAAGCGAAGGAGAACGCTGCCGCCAGGTAGAATATATATCTTGTGTTTTTGATTAATGCCTTCATTTTGCAAGTTTTTTAGTCTTTAAGTTTTTAAGATGTACTATTTTTTGTTCGCTGTTTTGAAATTTCACTTGCTTCTACGCGGGCTTGTTTAAATGGGTTGTGGTTAATTAAGTGATTTTTTCCTAAAATATAGTAAAAAGGTTAAAAAGTGATGAAGATCAGTTTTGATTTTGATTTTGATTTATAATTTATTGGGAACCAATTGTTTTTTCACGATGTGTTTGCTTTTTCGGTTAACAGAAGCGGCTTATACGGAAAAAATATGGGTTGGTTACAGGGATAATGAGGTATTTGCTATTGTTTTTGGTATAG
>JBQGEO010000086.1:0-1855 GCA_052039655.1 Pararcticibacter sp. | reverse complement strand
CCAACCCAGCATTTTTTTTATATTTTCTCTGCCTTCATAAATGAATCACAACATAACTGGTTAACGGCTGGCAAACCGGATCTTTTAATTAGCTATGCAGGCATATATATTTGTGTGTATCTAGTTTGTGTGGTGTGCCTGTATATACACAACCGGATCTGCCTGTAAAGCACACCGAAGATAGAATGTTCAGGTTTTATTTCTCTGTATTTAATGGCCAGGAAGCGATTAAAAGGCATTACTTTAGTGAAACCGTTCCCACTTCCATCTTCCTTATACATAACGGAATAACCAAATCCGCAGGAAGAGATAAAGTTTAGCTTTGCTTCATTTAGCTTTGTTTCAGATTACTTTAGTACTTTTCAAAGCCCAGTACACAAGGAGCGGCTGAAAGAAAAGTCTGGCTAACCTTTTATCATCGGAATCAAGCCCGAAGGCATCTCTCCTGTTAAGATATTGAGATACGTTCCCCGGGAAAACGGCTACGAAGAAAGCGGCAGCAATCATACCCGCTACCTTTCTTTTTCTTCCCCTGGTAAGCAGGAGCGAACTTCCCAAAGCGATTTCAGCAAAACCCGAATAAACGACAGTGTCATCTTTACTAAGCGGGACCCAATCAGGAACCTGTGCCTGAAAATCTTTCCGGGCAAATGTAAGGTGACTGGTCCCGGCGAATATCAGTCCCGCTCCAAGTAATGCAGCTGCTGCATCTTTTAATTTTGTTGTCTTCATAGTGCGGGAATTAAAACAAATACTGTTCCACCCCGATCTTGCGCTCTGCAAGATTATTCTGTTCTCAGACTTTTAACTGGGTTGCTTAAGGCAACTTTAATAATATGGGTACTTGTTGTAAGAAGGGTTATAACAAGCAGCCCGCAACCAGAAAGCAGGAAAATCCACAGAGGTATATCCGAACGTAACGAATACTTTTGCAGCCAGATATGCATCAGCCAGTAAGCAAGAGGGGCGGCAATACAGAAGGAAAGCATCACCAATTGTGCAAACTCTACCGATAAAAGACGCCAAAGCTGTGGTACTGTCGCACCCAGTACTTTCCTTACCCCAATTTCCTTTGTTCGCCTTTCAGCGGAGAACGCCGCCATTCCGAAAAGACCAAGGCAACTGATGAAAATGGCTAAAATTGCGAAAGCCCCCGCCAGATTGCCAATACGCTCCTCCCCGCTAAACTTTTTACCATACTCACTATCGGCAAATACAAAGTCAAAAGGAGTATCGGGTGAGTATTTTTTATATACCCCTTCAATATAACCGAGCGTTTCTTTCACCCCCTTCGCAGGATGAATCCGGATATTCACAACATCACCAGGATCATTACTGAGATAAAAGACTGTGGGTTTAGCCGGCTCATAGGGAGATTGCATGATCATGTCCTTTATCACTCCTACTATCCGGTAATCTTTCCGCCACTGGACGATCTCTCCTTCCGCTTTCTTTAAGCCCATGTACCTGGCCGCAGCCTCATTGATCACTATCGCAGATGAATCGCCGGAAAACTTCTTCGAAAAATCCCGGCCCTCCACAAACTTCCATCCCAAAGTATTCCCATAGCTCATACTGATCCCTATAGTGCCAAAATCACTTGGCATATTGGGATCTTTACCCTTCCAGGTAAAGCCGCTTGAATTACTATTAACAGATGTAAGAGGGCTGGATGCTTCAGCTGCATTGATGACAAATCCGGAAGCAATAAGTTCCTGACGCAGGGCTTCGAAATGATTATGAATATTGGCAGAATAACTTGTAACAGAGATCAGACCAGCAGAAGAATACCCGATAGGACGGTTTCTTGTAAATTGTATCTGCCGGAACACCACAATCGTACCAATAATGAGCA
>JBQGEO010000085.1:0-2428 GCA_052039655.1 Pararcticibacter sp. | reverse complement strand
AAGATTCAAATCTTTGTAAAAGTCAATAAACTGCCCTGTTTTGTACCTGTAGAGCTTATTTTCTTCTTCGCTTTCCTGATTATGAATAGATAAAATGCTTCCGGTCTCCCAGCAGAACTTGCTCATAAAGCGGAATAGTTCCCGGGAAACTGAGTAGGGGGCGTGCGGTACGACGGAGGCTTTTAATGGCTGGAATGCCTCGAAAAGCTCAGTCCCGGCTCTGAATATATCTTTAGCCCTGTCGGGCTCAAAGCCCATAAGCTCAATAAATGTATGATAGTAGATAGAGCTGGTTTGCTTTACCTGCTTTGTATCTATAACGTTTGAGATATCTCCTACTGCTACGATTCCGTTGTTGTACATTAATTTATCGGCTCTGTCGATGGCTTTTTCTATCTCAGTCTTGGAGATGGATCTTCTTGAACCTATAATGTTTTTGATAAATGGGATCAAGCCTGTGCCTTTAGGGATCAGTCCCTGAAACGCTGATAGCTCGAGATGGCAATGGCAATTAACAAATCCGGGTACGATGATTCCGTTGAATCTTTGTATATTTTTATTGGAGATTTCGGGACTGTTATTTTCATAGATACCTGAAATAACTCCATCTTTAACAGCAATAGTTCCATTTTTTATGGGAATGTCAGTAACAGGCAGGATATAATCTGCTGAATAATAATGTGTCATATATATGATTGCCTAAACCCCATCATGCGGCATCCCAAACCTAAAGTTTTTTTCGTTTTAAGCAAAACAATCATTTTATAAAATTGTTTCGATTTCCTTTGCCATTTGTTTCCTGAACAATTGACTGGGCTGTGAGGCTGTTAAGTGTTCATACTCCGGAATTTGACAATTTACACAGGTGTCCTGCGATTGAGGTTAATATAAAGTTGTATCTTTGCATTGTGAATCAGGTTGTTGAAAAAAAGGAGATCCGGAATATTTCTGTCGAAGAGTTAAAAAAAGTTTTGCTTGCTGAAGGGGAACCTGCTTTTAGGGCAAAGCAGATTTCAGACTGGTTATGGATGAAGTCAGCGAGAACTTTTGACGAAATGAGTAATTTATCGAAAGGTCTCCGTGAGAAGTTAAAAGAAAAATTCACTATAAACGCTGTCAGCGTTCACCAATCACAGTACAGCTCAGATAAGACGATAAAAAATACGTTCAGACTTGCTGACGGGAATATTATAGAAGGAGTGTTGATCCCTGCGCCTGACCGCATGACGGCCTGTGTTAGCTCACAGGTGGGGTGCAGCCTCACCTGTAAATTTTGCGCGACCGGTTATATGGAAAGAAAACGCAACTTAGAACCGGGAGAGATATATGATCAGGTAGTGCTCATAGACCGGCAATCCCGGGAGAACTACGGAATGCCGCTTTCGAATATCGTATATATGGGAATGGGCGAGCCCCTGTTGAACTACGCAAACGTATTGAAATCAATCGAATACATCACTTCAGAAGGCGGATTGAACATGGCGGCAAAGAGAATTACAGTATCAACTGCCGGAATCGCGAAAATGATCCGTAAGCTTGGAGACGATAAAGTGAAGTTCAACCTTGCCTTGTCCTTGCATGCCGCTAATGATCAGAAGAGAAATGAGATAATGCCAATTAATACCCAAAACTCGTTGAAGGCACTGTCGGAAGCTTTAAAATATTATTTTATCAAGACCAGGAATCCTGTTACTTATGAATATATTATTTTCGATAATTTCAATGATGGGATTCAGGATGCGATGGAACTTGCAAAGTTCTGCAAGCATCTCCCCTGTAAAGTAAATATTATTGAATATAACCCGATTTCATTTGCATCTTTTCAGAATGCGGAAGAGGATAAGACGGAAGCATTCGCTGCGTATTTACGTAAACAGGGAATCATTACAAATGTCAGACGAAGCAGGGGTAAAGATATTGACGCGGCCTGCGGTCAGCTCGCAATAAAAGAAACAGACTGATTTTTACATGAACCCTATCCTAAGCTATATCTCTGACTTCTGTTCTTTATTTTTTCCTGAAGCATGCGGATGTTGTGGGAGGAGTCTTATTGCCGGTGAAAAAATTATATGTACGGCATGCAAATATGATCTGCCTTATACCGATTTCGATCGTGATCCTGATAATGCTTTGGCCCGGCAATTCAGGGGACGTTTTGTTTTAGGTTTTGCTGTTGCGTGCTTTTATTTCAGGCAGGATTCGAAGGTGCAATCCCTTATTCATCAGTTAAAATACCACGACAGGCCGGAAACCGGCTTATGGCTGGGAAGACACTATGGAAGACGGATCAAAGAATATATAAGGATGGATTCGCCTGAGTTAATTGTTCCGGTCCCGCTGCATAGAAGGCGTCAGAAAGCAAGAGGATATAATCAAAGTGAATGTATTGCACGGGGCCTGTCGGAACTTACTGATATCCCGGTGGATA
>JBQGEO010000084.1:0-6758 GCA_052039655.1 Pararcticibacter sp. | reverse complement strand
TCGCTAAGAAGTTTGCCGAGAGCTTGAGGGATGATTTGCCAGCTTAAGCCATATTTGTCTGTCAGCCATCCGCAGGCTACTTCTTTTCCTCCACCGGATGTCAGGGTGTTCCAGTACGTGTCAATCTCTTCCTGGTTCTTGCATTCCACCACGAGTGATATGGCATCGTTAAACCCGAAGCCATGATCAAAAGAGCTGTCCATCGCCTTCGTGGAAAAATTCTTTATTTTAAATCCTGCATGCTTAATAAGGTTCGCATCATCGCCATCTGATCCGCCATAGTTCATAATATCCTGAACAGAAGATTGTGGAAATATGCCGGTATAAAAATTAATGGCTTCAAAAGCTTTCCCTGTATTAGCACCGGTGAACATTAGCGTAGGGGAGAACTTTTGTACCTGGTCCCTGGTATTGCCGGTAAACAGTTGCCACGATACACCGTATTTATCCACTATCCAGCCATACTTCGGGCTCCAGTCGTAGCTGTCCAGCGGCATCAGGGCCGATCCTCCTTCAATAAGCCGGTTCCAGTATTGTTCTGTTTCTGATGCATGCTCACAGTAGACCATAAAAGAGATCGAGGGATTAGGCAGCGATTCAGGTCCATCGTTCAATATCAGGAATTTTTGTCCGCTCAGTTTAAATTGAGTGGCAAACGGAGATGTACGGATAATCTCTCCATCTCCGAAAACGCTCACGTAATATTCTGAGGCTTCGGCCATTTTTCCTTTTAATGTGATACAAGGATAGATGGAACTGGCCGTTGTTTCTGTAAAGTTTTTGAAATTATCGAGGATTGCCTGCCATCCCTGTTTTTGTAATTCCGGAGGGTTTATATCTTCAGCTTCGAATGTTTCTGAAATATGGGTCTGATCCCCCATCGTGGTGAAGGTTATTTTAACTTTACGGCCATCTCCAAGGGTATATTCGAGATACTCATTCGGCTTTACTTCATCAAATACTCCTGAGAAGTCGAATCCAAAGCTCCCATCTTTTGCCTCCATCCTGTAAGTGAAAGAGCCACCGGGCCTGAGATCGTGTTGTGCGCGGGGAGAATGCCAGTCGGGAGAAGCGCTGTTCCATCTGACAATGGCGCGCGGGCTTGTCCAACTTTCCCAGGCTGCTTCAACCGTTACGCCGATGGTTGCTTCTACTGTAATTGTGGGTTTGAGTGCAGTTTCCATATTATGCTTTGTTTGATTGATCACTTATTTTTTCCGAATCATACAGCGGCAAACGTCTGTAGAGAGATACCACTCGATACAAAATCCGTTGGGCGCTACGTGTTCCGAGCGGATCATTTCCTGGAATGCCTTACCTATTGCCGGAGTATTTTTCATGAAATCAGGAATATCGGTATATAGATAATCTCCTTTTTCAATGGTGATTGTTTCGAGCTGCTTGTTAGATAATTCGCCTTTAACTAATTCCTCAACTGCTGCTTTGTAGATAATGTTTGAGTTTTGATCAGGCCATGATAAACCGAAGTATTTGCGGCTTTCATTGAACGGCACCATTGAATGTAGAGTCTGATGAGCTTTTTGTATTCCATCGGGAAATGAGCTTGCTGTAATGCAGTGGACGATAATGTTGTCTTCTAATTTAAATGTTTTCATATACCTGGTTTACAATGCAAATTTACATGGAGCGGGAGTAGTCTTTAGTGCATAATAGCGACAATAAAAGGGGCGATTGCGGCGCAGTGCGAATTTATTCTCATTTTTATTTCTTAATTTACAGTCATGACCAAAAGTTGCCAGGATAAGCATATTCCGGTTGGGTGAATTTGAATGGAAATGTACCCGGGCATCTTAAAAGGATAATGAAAGTATTCACGAATGTGGGTTGACAAGACAAGTGCCTGGAATGGGTTTAACGAAATGAAGACAAAGTGGGTAAAAAGAAATCTCATTATCCCGGCTTGTTTCATCATGATGTTTTTTAACAGCTGCGGGATTTTGCTGAAAGAAAGAACAGTAAAAAACCGGGGAGTAGTAAGTGAGGATACCGGTTTCCCGCTCATCCTTTACCGCTCGTCTCATATCCTGTCATCCAGGATGGTCGTACTTCTCTCTGGCGACGGAGGCTGGCTGGATTTTAATGACAGCCTTGCTGTCAGTTTTAACAGGGCTGGTTTCGACGTCATCGGCTTTAACAGCAGGACCTATTTCTGGCATCAAAAAACTCCTGAGCAGGTGGCTGCTGATTTTACCCTTATACTGAGAAAATATATGCGTCTTTGGAACGACAGGAGAATAACATTAAGCGGCTATTCCTTCGGGGCTGATGTCGTGCCGTTCCTGTATAACCGGCTGCCTGCTGATTTGAAGCAACGGGTGGGAGAGATTCAGCTTCTTTCTCCTTTTCTGTCTACCGACTTTAAAGTGTATCTCACAGACCTTATCAATCTGGGAGGCGATGACCGGGCCTATAAGGTAAAAGATGAGGTCATGAAAATTGATATACCTGTTTATTGTTTTTATGGAGAGGATGAAGAGCCGAGGCCTCTGTCGGATGTCACGAAAAGGAATTTCACCCTAAGTCTTTTACCGGGAGATCATCACTACAAAAAAGGCTATCACCAGATTGTTAAAACTGCCGGAAGAGGCTTTGATTTGCTGCGAAGGAACCAGCTCTCTGATAATCGTGCAAAAGAATAGGTGTTGTTCCTGTATGGATTGATGTCGCATGGAAATTAATCAGATTATTTATTTTCGCGCTTTTAAAGTGAAGATGAAGTTTATTCTTACCGTTGTTCAGCTAGTTTTCTTTTTTGCTGCGTTCGCGCAGAAGCCGCTATCAATATGTTCGTGGAATATTCAGAACCTTGGAAAGAGCAAAAGCGCTACCGAAATTGAATTTATTGCTAATACATTAAGGGATTTTGATGTAGTAGCTATCCAGGAGGTAGTGGCCGGCCCGGAGGGTGCGAAAGCTGTTGGTAAACTTCATGACGCATTAAACAGAAAAGGATTTAAGTGGGCTTATGCCATTAGCCGGGTAACTTCAGGGAATCATACCGGGGGAAGTGAGCGGTATGCTTTTTTGTGGAAGACCAGCCGGGTGAAAATGATCGATTCGGCTTTCCTGGATCAGATATACAGGGATGAAATAGACCGCGAGCCCTTCTTTATCAACCTGATGGCAGAGGGTAAAAGTTTCACTCTTGTAAGCTTTCATGCTCTGCCAAAAGCAAAGCAACCGGAGAAAGAGATAAAGTACTTCCAGCTTTATCCGCAGGCTTATTCAACCAGGCGTCTTGTTTTTTGCGGAGACTTCAATACACCTCAGTCAAATTCTGTTTTCAACCCGTTAAAAGATCTCGGCTACCTTCCTGCCTTAAAAGGACAGAAGACGACCTTAAGACAGAAATGTCTTGACGATGGCTGTCTGGCATCTGAATATGATAATTTTTTCTTTCAGCCTGACCGGATTAAACTTTTAGAGGCAGGCGTTGTCCATTTCTACAAATCTTTTGCCGATGTGAAAAATGCGCGCGCCATATCGGACCATCTGCCTGTATACGTTCATGTTGAACTGTAGACACATTGACGGAGCTTTATTGCCGATGATCTCATTTTAGATCTTTAAAAGGAAGATGGCTAACCGGACAATATGCCTCATAGTGTTATTTATGGGCGGATATAGCGTTTTACTTTCATTGAATCTGCCTTGTTTTTCCATTTTCGCAGTTCGCGGGTATCCAGGTTTTCTTCTTTTTCCATCAGATCGATCGATTTATTGATCATGAGCAGATTGTCATTCTTAAGTGTTTCCGGTTCGGGGAAGTCAGATTTATAACTCTTTTCTGCTACTATATGTCCATGGAGAACCTGCACTTCTTCTCCTTCATCTTTGTTATAGGCTATTACCCTGAAAGCGGATTTCCCGTGAACCGAAAGTTTTAAAAGGCGTGTCCTGATGATGAATACATCTTTTTGCTGTGGAATGTCATAAAAGAAATCGCCATCCATTGTGGCGGTATAATCACCTTTCCGGCCTGAGAGATTCAGGGATACCTTATCTAAGGCATAGATGCGTGTACTATCGGCCAGCATGATAAGGTCGGAAGGTTCGGGGATTTTCTCTTCTGTATTGCTGATCGCAGGGATCGTGTCTTGCTGGCTCTCTGAGCCTGCGTCCCTTGATTTATATATATAAATTCCGGCTAAAGTAAACAGCAGAATGATTGATATAATCAGTAAAGACAGTTTCAGATTTGATCTTTGCATACGCGGCACGAAATGTTTGGTTCCTAAATTAGTGCCTATCCGTCCTTTTTAAAAACTCTTTTGTGTTTTATTTATTTATCGTAATATTGCAATGTAATGGGACTGACGAAAACAGAGATATTTAGTGAAGAACAGAACAAGCTGGCTGTTACGTTAAAGGCGATCGCTCATCCCGCCCGTATTGCTATACTCCAGCATATTATTGATGCGAGGGCGTGTATTTGCGGTGATCTGGTTGAGGAGACGGGGCTTGCACAAGCTACGATATCGCAGCACCTGAAAGAATTAAAGAATGCCGGATTGATCCAGGGAACAATAGAGGGGGTTAGCGTATGTTATTGCATCAATCCTGAGAACTGGCAGGCGCTGCAGGAAGCTTTAAACAGTTTCTTCGCTTCTTACAAAGGGAATACTTCCTGCTGTTAAAAAAATTTAATGAGATATATCGCAATATTGCAATAATATAATAGCTTTTGTTATGGAAGATTCACAAAAATTAAAAGAACTTGTAAAGGCTAAATACAGTGAAATTGCCTTGCAGGACAAAGAAACCAACCAATCCTCCTGCTGTGGCTCGGGGTGTTGTTCTACGGAAGTATATAACATTATGACCGACGACTACGCAGACATGGATGGCTACAATCCGGATGCTGATCTTGGCCTGGGGTGCGGGCTTCCTACTCAGTTTGCGAAGATCAAAAAAGGTGATACCGTGATTGATCTTGGCAGCGGCGCCGGGAATGATTGTTTTGTCGCGAGAGCAGAGACCGGCGAAACGGGTAAAGTTATCGGCATAGATTTCACTCCTGAGATGATTAAAAAGGCGAGGGTCAATGCGGAGAAGCTCGGATATAATAATGTCGAATTCCGGGAAGGGGATATTGAAAGGATCCCGGTGACGGCCAACGCAGCAGATGTTGTCGTCAGCAATTGTGTTCTTAACCTGGTGCCGGACAAGGATGCCGTCTTCAGAGAGATTTTCCGGGTATTAAAGCCGGGCGGGCATTTCAGCATTTCGGATGTAGTCCTGTCCGGAGATCTTCCGGAAGCCCTTGTTAAAGATGCTGAAATGTATGCCGGATGTGTTGCGGGAGCAATTCAGAAAGATGTTTACCTGGAACTCATCCATGCGAATGGCTTTATTAACAGGAGTATCCAAAAGCAAAAGGTTATCGTTATTCCGGATGACATACTGAAGAACTATCTTTCGGAAGAAGAAATCTCTGCGTTTAAATCAGGAAATACGGGGATCTTTAGTATTACTGTTTATGGTGAAAAGCCGGAACCCGGGGCAGAATGCTGTACACCAGGCTCGGGTTGTTGTTAGCCGGTTATCACTTGTGTTTGATTTGTCACCTCTAGAATAAATTAGAAAGCAAAAAGATGAAGAATATTTTAGTGCTCTGCACAGGGAACAGTTGCCGGAGCCAGATTGCCGAAGGTTATCTCAGGCACTTTTCGGAAGGCCGGGCGAATGTATATAGTGCCGGAATTGAGACTCACGGAGTGAATCCCAAAGCTATCCAGGTGATGAGGGAAGACCATATAGACATAGCAGGGCATACATCCAATCATGTTGATGAATACCTTTCCGTTCCTTTTGATTTTGTTATAACGGTTTGTGACAACGCCAGGGAGGCCTGCCCCTTTTTTCCTGGTAATGTGCAGCGATTTCATTACAACTTTCCTGATCCTGCCAGGGCCACCGGAACACCTGCGGAGGTGATGGATGAATTCAGAAGGGTACGGGATCTGGTTAAGTCTTATACCGCTGATTTTGTTGCACGGTATATAAAATGATGTATGAGTGAAAATAATTGTGTCCCGGCAGCTGAGCGAAAGCGGCTGGGCTTTTTAGATCGTTATTTGACGCTATGGATATTTCTGGCGATGGGGATAGGCATCTGTCTGGGTTACTTCGCACCCTCTTTCGCATTGGCGGTCAATTCTTATTCGCACGGTACCACCAACATCCCCCTGGCAACAGGCTTAATTCTCATGATGTATCCGCCTTTGGCAAAGGTAAAATATGAAAGTCTTGGGGAAGTTTTCCGGAATACAAAGGTACTTGGGGCATCGCTCTTCCTGAACTGGATCGTGGGGCCATTGCTGATGTTTATCCTGGCGGTAGTTTTCCTGCATGATAAACCTGAATATATGGTAGGATTGATCATGATAGGTCTGGCCCGGTGTATCGCGATGGTGATTGTCTGGAACGAGCTTGCTGAAGGCAGCCGCGAGTACGCCGCGGGGCTTGTCGCATTGAACAGTATCTTCCAGGTATTGCTATATAGTGTGTATGCATATTTTTTCATCAGTGTTCTGCTGCCTTTGTTCGGGCTGAAAGGCCCGGAGGTTGACGTGAGTATGGGCGAAATCGCCAGGTCTGTTGGTATTTATCTGGGGCTTCCATTTGCTGCGGGGGTGATGAGCCGGTACGGACTTATTCGGCTGAAAGGGATTAACTGGTACACCGGTAAATTTATCCCGGCAATTTCTCCGCTTACATTGATCGCGCTGCTTTTT
>JBQGEO010000083.1:0-2348 GCA_052039655.1 Pararcticibacter sp. | reverse complement strand
AGGTACCAGTCCTGCTTGTGCAGGATACTATAATCTGGTAAGGTTTTGATCGCTTTACTCCAGGAGGAATGGATGGCTTCATACACATCCGTGCCAACCGTGAACATTTCAGGTAGCCGTACCTGGAAACAAACCGTAAGATCTCCTTCCTTCGATATGATGCAATTGTTCTCAATTGCAAGAAGGGGAAAAAGGCTTTCTAAAGTTGTGGTCTTAGAAATATTTCTCATGATAGCGTTTAAGATTTAGCATTAAAATTTTGATTATTCTCACCTCTAGCTGTTGGAGAATTTAGGTAAGACTGCACAGATTTACGGGTGATGATATACTGTGGGTGCTTTCTTTTCGCACCTAGCTTCATCAGACCATGTTCTCCGTATTTGCTATTTAGGCTGAAAGTTTTCCAGACGATCACTGTTGATGCCATGGATCCCGTAAAGAGACAGACGTACATATTGATATCAGCCATGTACATGACCATGACAAGGATCAGAACCAATAAGAGACCCCCGGCAAATCCAAATAAATACTGCGCTTTTAATCCTTTAAATTCAACAGTCCTTCCTATACCTTTGTTAATATTATACTTTCGCATAACTCATCCGCCTAAAGGAAAAATGACCGTAGTATCGTTGCGGCAACAATCAGGAAGATACACGCGCCAAACCAGCTCGCTGCCGTCTTGGAGGTGTCGGGATCACCCGAACTGAATTTGTTGTAAACCTTCACCCCTCCGATAAGTCCCACGACAGCACCTATCGCATAAATCAATTTCGTCGCCGGATCGAAATAGCTCGTCACCATCTGTGTGGCTTCCTGAATACCCGCGGCACCGTTTCCCTGCCCGAATACCTGATTGCCCAGCACTGAAATAAATAGCAATCCCAACAAAAATCTTTGCCTTGCATTTTTCATGTTTCATTACATTTTTAAGTTCATAATACCCGCCTTTGCGGGCTTGGAAACAAAGGTGTCGGAAGCTGGATCAGATCTTGGGGAGTGTTGTATCAGATGTACTAAGTTTGCCGCTGTTGTCCTAACTGCTGTTCGGAAAAACAAAAAAAAACGCCAGACTTTTTCAGTCTAGCGGCTATGCCTTTACTTTCTATAATTTACGGCCCTTGTTCTTTCCTCCTATTTCGTTCCTCTCTTTCACCGCCTCTCTTATGGGCTGCTTCAATCTGTTTTCTGCAATCAGTTCATCAATTCCGGACTTATTCCACGGAATGATCTCGGCTTTAAAATTCAGCTGGATCCCGGTCTCTTTTAGACCTTCTGTTTCGCCCCATCCCCATCGGCGGCTCCACCCAACAGGATCTAGAGTCTTGACAAACGGAACCTCAACAAATAAGATATCTGTCGGATATTCACTTATTTTGTCCCATTCAATATCGGCAATCTGGCACGTGGCTGGATCATAGGGAAATGCATAGGTATTCTTTTCATCAACATACCAGTCTTCTAATTCGTCAAAGCTGATACCCATCGTTGAAAAATCATCTTTTGGTCTTAAAAGATCTATCCGTGCGTCTGCATAAAAGATATGCCCACCTATTTCAACTGTGGGAAGTTCTCCATTATTAATCCGTCTGCGCAGCGCTTCCTGATCGACCATAAGCTCAAAGTCGTTAAGCAGTAAAATTTCCTCGACAGCTCTATTATACTTAGCGGCCATTTGCTCAGGAGCAAGGGTAATAAACTGCGGCAGAGTAATACAGGCATCTCTTCCCGTTGATTTGTCAAAATGATCAAAGCGGTACCCTTCTTCGCCCAGATCCACCATATCCTCCAAAGAGTAACGGATGTCAGGGTTAGCTCTTTCTCGAAACTCAAATTTGTCTACATCAACAATAAATTCGATTCCATAATCAGGATCTGTGTAGACCGGTAATTCTTTTTCCATAACTGAGAATTTTGCTATTTTAAGATTTTACCCAGCTAAATTGATCTTAATATCAATTGATCGTTCCAATTGTTACTAATGGAGGTACTGCTTTTCCTGAATTTTCCTTTGTGAATTAAAGAAAATCTATATTTCTTACCTTTGTACCTTTTCTACCTATCAACCTATTTTATTTAAATATGATAAGACACTTTCTTAGCGGCATCCTTTTATTGTCATGTACATTTTCATTCTCACAAGCTTTTAAAAACGATAGCATTAAAGCTTTTGTAGATAAATCGATTGATCTAATCACACAGAATGCTGTCGATACTTCCAACATGATCCCGATTCAAAAAACTTTCTATAGTAAAGCGAAAGATTTCAATTCTGTCTCTGAACTGCCTCCTTTGTATTCTGAGATCTTCATGCTGCTTAATGACCACCATGGTAGTCTGAAATATAA
>JBQGEO010000082.1:0-2581 GCA_052039655.1 Pararcticibacter sp. | reverse complement strand
TTCAGCCCTGCGGCGATCTTGGCGGCTTTCAGGACGACGGAGCCTCTTTCGCTGGAGGAGCCTCTGAAAGCCAGGAAAGAGGCCGGGGGGCGTCACCCGGGCTTGTGTTATGCGGGGAATGTGTTGCTGGAGAAGACGGCTAAAGGGGCGGAAAAGATGAGGGCGAGGGAGAAAAGGGGCAGCCGGAGGGTGCGGGCGGATGGGATACCGGGTAATGGCACGGGCAGGAACGGGCCGGAGGGTGTTGTGAAGAATGAGGGAGTGTTGAGGGCTGAGGGTGATGAGGAGATGCCTTTTGTTCTGGGAAAGAGGTTTTCTCTTTAAAGGGAGTTTTCTTTTTAGGAGAAGGGATATAAGGGAACGGGTTTACAGGGAGGTTACAGGGACGACATGTAAGTGTCCATTCTGTGGTTTTCAATGGTTGGTGCAAAACTTTACAACAACCGCCTGAATGAAAATCGGGAAGCGGGGCAATATCATGAAGCGGGTTATCAGCTGTTCTGCCTGGAGACAATCGCCGGAGTTCTCCAGTGCATCCTCCATACATTCCCGGAGGGGATTAATGGCCGTTAGTCCTGTTCTGATGGGAATTAATCCGGCGACCGGGATGGTAAGGCTTTGCAGGATTGAGAATGTACAAGGCAACTTGATGGGGGGCTTTTGGTTGTATTGAAATTGAGTCAGGTTATATTTTAAACCTTATGTAGCGTAACCCTGTCAAAAGTCGTATCTGTCTATGAAACTTAAATTGCAAAATATGAAGATTCTAAACTTAATTGTCATTTGTTTTATTACCCTGTTATTTAGCTGTAAAGACGATACTCATGATATTCAGCCTGATACCCTTATCGGAACCTGGGAGGTCCGGCATATACTCGGGGTACAGGTGGCCAATGCTCCATCTGTTTTCCCTAAAGGGAACGGTCAGATCATACAGTTTTCTGCAAGCGAATATCAGGAGATTAACGATGGTAAGGTTATTTCCAAAGGACCCTATAAGATTGTGGATGAGCAGGCTGTGGAAATTGATGGAACAACATACACCCAGAGAATTGTCTTTGAAGACAAGAGCGTTGACTGGAAAGTATTCATCAAGTTATCGGGAACCAAATTATCCTTATGCTATGGCTCCATTGCCCACGATGGATGGACAGATACTTATGAAAAGATTAACTGATTCCTTTAGGTGACCTATCTGCATGAAAAAGAACATGTTCTGTTCAGTATCGTACATCTTGTGAAATCTTTGTTGGTTGTAACTTATTGAAAATGAGTTATTTTAAATAAGGGCATTCTTCGTGCTGCTAATCTGGAGAACGAAAGCGATTTTTAATCTTGTGTTATGCTTAAAAGTTTCTTCAGAATAGCGATCCGCAGTTTCTTTAAGAATAAGATACAGTCTTTTATCAACATAGCAGGTTTGTCAGCTGGTATGTTTGTGACCATATTGATAGGCCTTTGGATCTATGACGAATTGACTTACAATCAATATCATCATAACTATGACCGGATTGCACAAGTGTTGCAGAACCAATACATGGGGGGCAAAATACAGACGGGAAACGCTGTGCCAAGACCGATCGAGTCGGTAATGAAGAAAAATTTCGGTCATAAATTTAAGCATATTGTGATGTCATCCTGGATGGGTACACATCTGCTGACCTTCGGAGACAAGACGATCAAGCAATCCGGAACCTATATGGATGATGGTGCCCCTGATATGCTCAGCCTGACAATGCTGACCGGGAGCAAGGAAGCATTGGGAGATCCTTCATCAATTTTATTATCGGAATCTGCTGCGATAGCGCTTTTCAACCGCACTAATATATTGGGACAAACAGTAAAGCTGGATACAAGAGATAATTTTAAAGTAGCAGGAGTTTACAAAGATCTCCCTTATCAGACAAGTTTCAACGATCTTCACTTTATTGCACCGTGGACATTTTATATAAGCAGTGAACAATGGATTAAGAATGCCGAAGACAACTGGTTCAATAACTCTTTTCAGCTTTTTGTTCAGCTGTCTGATAATAGTAGTCTTGATAAGACTTCAGAGGAAATCAGGTTTGCGAAGATTAACAAGATAAATGCGGAAGCAAAGAAATTTAAGCCTGAATTGTTTTTGCAGCCGATGAGTAAATGGCATCTGCGAAATGAATTTAAGGATGGAAAGAATACGGGTGGGCGTATTGAATATGTATGGATGTTTGGAATCATTGGCCTGTTTGTGCTTTTACTGGCCTGCATTAACTTTATGAACTTAAGTACCGCAAGGTCTGAGAAAAGGGCGAGAGAAGTTGGGGTTTTGAAATCAATGGGTTGTGGTAGAAGAAGCCTTGTTTTTCAGTTCTTTGGCGAATCGCTCATGTATTCTTTACTTGCTCTTATGGTGGCATTGCTCTTTGTGAATCTGAGCCTGCCTTTATTTAATAATATTGCAGATAAGAGAATAAGCTTTCCCTGGGCTAACCCTGTTTTCTGGATGAGCTGTATGCTTTTCTCTTTTATTACAGGTGTAATTGCCGGAAGTTATCCTGCTCTCTATCTCTCGTCTTTTAAGCCTGTGAAAGTTCTAAAGGGG
>JBQGEO010000081.1:0-5303 GCA_052039655.1 Pararcticibacter sp. | reverse complement strand
ACACCCCCTTTTGTATTATAATTCATTGATAATCTAAACATTTCGACTACCAATAGCTAAAAGCTAACAGCCAACAGCTATTAGCTTCGGTTCTCATTTCGAGAACATTACCTCGTAATACTCATTAGCCATACGGCCGGATTCGAACGCAGGAACAACGTCCGCTGCTGCTTTCTTCACAATTGAAAGCCATCTGCTCTGATCCTTATAATAAGTTGGTAACACCTCTTTTTCCAGTGTATCAATCAGATTTAAGGCTTCAAGACGGTCCTTCTCTTCAAACGAAAGATCATCAGCAGCCGGTTGAATAAGGAAACAGTTTTCCTTATCTATTGCAAACTCGGGGATCCACCCATCCGGAATGGAAAGATTCACACATCCGTTCATAGCTGCCGTCATGCCACTGGTACCCGAAGCCTCCCTGTACATCCTTGGGTTATTCAGCCAAACATCAGAACCTTTCTTCAATAATGCAGACAATTTCAATTCATAGCCTGTTACCACTGCGCAATTAGTAAGAGACCGCGTACGGTCAATGATGCTGTTAAACGTATCAATTGCACCATAATCCTGAGGATAAGGCTTCCCAGCCCATATTATCTGAACAGGATATTCAGAATTATTCACCAGCTTAAGAAAACGCTCCCAGTCGTTCATCAGCAGATCAGCTCTTTTGTATCCGGCGAAGCGCCTGGCCCAAACCACTGTCAGCACATTTTCGTCAAAGATCTTCCCGCACTGATCAGCAACAAGGTCAAACAGAGCTTTTTTCATCTCTTTCTTTCTGGCTACCATCGCCGTGTCATCACCAGCTTCAAGAGCTTTCCCAAAAGCGGGGTCTTCCCAGTAAGTCTTGTTCTGGGCGTTTGTAATAGAAGTAATATCGCATATTCCTGGATTACCCTTCCACATATCGCGGGAAACTTCACCATGGAGTTTCGAGACCGCATTAGCTTTCCCGGCAAACTTAAGAGCTCCGAGTGTATAATTAAATGCGTGCCCGTCCAGCCCAAGAACCGACTTCACCTCGTGCTCTGTAAGACCGTAGAAAAAAGACATATCCTGCAGGAGAGAGTAGCCATGCTCTTCGTTACCCGCTGCTTCCGGGGTATGCGTAGTGAACACTACCCGCTTCTTCACCTCTTCAACACTCTTGAATTTAGAGTATAGATAGAAATTAAGAGAAATAGAATGTCCTTCATTCATATGGTACACGGTATCGTCTCTTCCGATCAGGTCGAGCAGCTTTGCACCGCCCGTTCCCAGAAGAATAGACTGAGCAACACGTGTCGCCTCGTTTGAATCGTACAACCGATGGCTGATACCCCTTGAAATTTCATCATTTTCAGGAAGATCGGTACTTAGCAAAAACAGGGGTGCAGACTTAAAGACCTCAGGCTTCAGAAGCCATACTTTTACATGTACGGGAGAATCATGAATGGGAATAGTAAACCGGATACCAGTATCTTCCAGAAACGAATATTGTTTCTCAACAAATGCAGGTTTCATGATACCACTGGTATCTCTCACCTGGTCATAATATCCATATTTCCAGAGTATTCCAACTCCAACAAGATTCTGTTTAAGTTCATAAGCACTTCTAAGATGTGATCCGGCAAGGAATCCGAGACCACCACTATAAATTTTTAATGCCTGGTCGATGGCAAATTCCATAGAAAAATATGAAACAGGAGTTGCATATTTCTGATCGGGCTCATAGCTAAAAATATCCTTAGTTGTAATCATAAAAGCAAAATAGCGAATTATTTAATATATTAAAATTGATCGGAACGATGTTATTTATACTTATGTGAAAATTAAAAGTTTCAACGCACATCAACATTCCGCCATATTAATACATTTTATATTAAAAAACAAAAGGGCAGAGACCGCCCTTTTGTGATTTGTACCCTATAAATACTGAGTTATCCTTTTAGAAATGCCTTTCTAAGCTCCTCAACCTGCTCATTGCTGATAGGCACCATAGCGCCGATCGGGGCACACATAACCAATGACTTGGCACTGAATTCTGCAACCTCCAGGTAGTCAAAAGTTTGAAGCAACTTATTCCCTGTCACTATCACACAATCGTTCTTTATCAGCACTGCCGGATTATTTTTGCTTACCAGGTCCGGAATTTCAGGCCTTCCGGCAAACTGAGTACCAAAGTCTAGTGTATGAACATCCTGCAGGAATATCCAGCTTTCTGGTATCGTGCGCACATTAAAGGACGCTCCAGTTACCGAAAACGCCATTAAATAAGGCGACTGCGTAATAATGATCGAATTTATTTCCGGATGTTTCCGGTAGATCTCCTGGTGCAGATAAGTAGTGCGGCTTGGCATCTTGCCTGGTTCGCGCTCTCCATTCCTGATCTGAACAATATCTTCCGGCTTAAGATCCCACCTCGAAACATCTGTAGGTGTAATCAGAAAATCATTGTCTCTCCATCTTACCGAAATAGTTCCATAAGAGCTGAACATCAGGCCCTGCGTACAGGCACGGTGCACTATTTTACAGATTTCAGATCTCTTCTCTCTTTCGTCTGAAGGATATTCTACCGTTTCCATTTCGGGAAGTGGGGCCGGTAACTGTTCCTCAAATGCATCTACATCAGAATCCTTGAGATAAGCCGGTGTTCCAACCGCTTTTCCATACAGGATGGTACGGGCAGAAAACTCCAGGGTCTCAAAACGCTGAAACGCATCCATCAAATCATCTCCTCCTACCACAGTTCCGTGGTTTTCCATTATTACAGCCTTATATCCCCTGGTAAACTCGCTAGCGATCTTTGCACCCAGAGCTTCACTTCCCGGCAGCTCGTATTCTGCATATCCGATTGCTCCGCATACCTGGCGGGCTTGCGATAAAATATTCGTGTCCGGAATTGTTCTCGCAATACTAAAGGAAACCAATGCTGGCGGATGAGCGTGGATAATCGCTTTTATATCCGGGCGAATAGCATAAATAGCCCGGTGGAAAGGGAACTCAGAGGACGGTTTGTGTAAACCTTCTATTGTCCCATCCTTCCTGATACACACGATATCAGACGGTTGCAGTGAGCCCTTGTCTACCGCAGAAGGAGAGATCCATATATCCCCGTTGGCATCCATGACAGAGATATTTCCTCCCGATGTGGTGGTCAGGCCTCTGCGATAAATACGGGTCATCACCAGCGCTACCTGCTCCCTGGGATGCATTAAACTGGTATTTAAAATATCATTCATTCTTCTAAATCTTAATAAAGCACAATATTACATCGCAAGTTTAATTCAGCTGTCATGTAGTGTCTTGCTCCTGCATCTGCACCTATACAAAACACCTAAAAATCAAACAATTTCGGAATGACAAAAATCACGCAGGATCATGACAATAAACCGCAAAAAATATACTATCCATTTTATATTCACGTTTAGGTAAAGAGTTTATAAGAAAATTTATAACTTGAGCTAAACTGACCATTGTGAACCATCGGAGAGCTTACCGGTATTTCGTTATAAGTATTTTGCTTATATCTGCTCCCTTTGAGATTTCTGCACAGTCCCTGCACTTTATAAATGGTAAAAAAAACAAGACTATCGGCTTCCAGTACATAAAAAATCTGGTTATCATCCCCCTCCAGATTAACGGAAAAGGCCCTTATAATTTTGTACTCGACACCGGCATTGGCATTACCCTGATCACAGACCCGTCCCTGGCGGATTCACTGGGGTTAAAAAATCTCCGCACATTAAAGATCAGCGGCTTCGGAGAAGGAGAAGAGCTCGAAGCCGGCGTCACCCCCTCTCTGCTCATCAATATCGGCAACAATATCCTGGGCGAGATATCGGCGGCTATTCTGAAGCACGACACTTTCAACCTGTCGGCCTATACGGGTATGCCCGTCCATGGACTAATTGGATATGAATTCTTCAGCAGCTTCATTGTCAAACTGAATTATTACACCAATACCGTTAAGCTCTATTCTCCGCGGACAACCTACGTTCCACGGAAAGGACAAAAGATCCCGGTAACTATTGAAGACAGAAAGCCCTACCTCGTAGCTGTGGCCACATTATCGCCAGGCAATCATAAACTGGTTAAGCTGATTATCGATACCGGAGCCGGACATCCCGTTTCACTGGAGTCAGATGACAGCATTCCTTTCCCGGTGCCCGAACCCAACATCCGCGCAAACTTAGGAGTAGGGCTCGGTGGCGCCATAAGCGGCTATATAGCACGGATACCGGCACTGTCTCTCGGAAAATATCAGTTTAAAAATGTTGTCACGGCATTTCCGGACTTTCAGGATGCCGCCGGAAAGTTCACGAGGATTACGCGGAACGGGAATATTGGCAACAGCATACTCCGCCGTTTTACGGTGGTTTTTGATTATGGCAGCTCCTGCATGTACATCAGGGCAAATGCACGGTTCAAAGCCCCGTTCGAACACGACATGAGCGGCCTTGAACTGGCATGGGCCGGGGCAGGCTATCGCAGCCTGATCATCTCCAGGGTCGAAAAAGGCTCCGCTGCTGACGAAGCAGGACTGGAAGAAAATGATGTAATAACAGACATCAACCTTAAACCATCTGATCAGATCGGCACTGAGGAGATACACGACTTGCTTCAATCAGGCAATAACCGCAATATTATGCTCCGCATTCGGAAAGAACGGTCAGGGAAACTGCAGGTAGTCATCCTGACGTTAAAACGGCGTATCTGAAAAACTTTTATCTCTTCAATGCGCCATCAAGGTCAACTGCCACGATAAAGGGTTTCACGTAAGAATTAAAGAGAACCGCAAATTCCCGTCGGGTTACTGTCCTCTTAAGATCAAACTTCCCCGGAAGTTTCAAACCTGGAGTCCATGCCTTTTCAACCTCTTTGTTAAGCTCCTTGCCTCTTGAAGCCACACACTTTATCAGGCTTAAAACATCATCAACAGTGAGTTTCTCCTTAACATTGTCCGGGAACCAGATCTGACTGCGGAGATAATACTCCTTAACCGGAGCCATAATCTCTTGCGAGGAGACAGTAGAGTCAGGGCTGAACAGGAATTTACCATTCACCTTCTTTCCCTTTAAAATGCCTGTGAGTCCGATACTTTGGATCGCTGTCAGATTTGAGTCCCTGCGATCGATATCGTCAAAAGCAAGCAGGTGTGAACCGAAATTAACCAGTTCACTCTGAATCGTGCGGACGTTCAGCTTACCGGTTGTCGTTTTAAAAAAAGAACAAAACGCCCCTACCGCTCCGGCCGCCTGGCCTGTAGACATAGAAGGAGGAACGATACTACCGCCGGTAACAATAAAATTCTCGGT
>JBQGEO010000080.1:0-3310 GCA_052039655.1 Pararcticibacter sp. | reverse complement strand
AATACGAAACCGATGTGTTCATTCCTGAACGTTGCCAGTTGATTTTGAGTCAGGCCGGTCACCGTTGTTCCGTTGATGGTGATGCTTCCTGTGTAAGCGGTGTCAAGAGTGGAAAGAAGATATAAAAGCGTGGATTTCCCTGAACCCGATTTGCCGACAACGGATATAAATTCTCCTCTTTTTACCTCGAAGCTTACTTCCTTGAGTACATGAAACTCCTGAGGGTCATAAAAATACTTATTGATGTTTACTGCCGCTAATGATTGCATAGTATGTCGTTTTATTTTATGATTGTTTATTGTCAGCCTCTGAGAATAGCTACGGGATCCACTTCAGATGCTTTTTTTGCAGGCAAATAGCCGGCGATGAACGTGATGATCAGTCCGAATACCAGGGCCATAACATAATCGAGAGGGATGTAAGATATCGGGAGAGTGGTAAATGAAGCAATATGGAAGGGGATCCGGTCGACGATAGCTGAAATAAAGAATCCGGTGATCAGGCCGGTAAAACCTCCTATCAGACCAATGATGATCGATTGTGTCAGAAAGATCTGGATGATATCTTTTCCATCGAATCCCATTGCTTTCAGAATGGCGATCTCCTTCATTTTTTCGTTTACCGTCATGTTCATGATATTATAAATTCCAAATCCGGCGACAATGAGGATGGTAAGGGAGACGGCTACCGCAATAATATCCCGCAGTGTATTGGCGGATTCTAGCTGAGCGTTGCCTTCCTGCCAGGGCTCTGTCTTATACTTTATATCACCCTTTACTTCATCTGCTATCTTCCGGGCATCGTTATAATCCCGTACATTGGCCAGTACCTCGGTGGCGTAACTTTTATTTTTTGAAAGAAGCTGGCGGGCGGATTGAATTGAGATCATTGCCCGTGATTTGTCGATACTGCTGGTGCCTGTTTCGATGATCCCTGTGATACGGAAGATCTTCGTTACACCATCGGAGGTGGTCAGTGTGATATTGTCACCGGTCTTTGCGCTGAGCCTGGCTGCAAGTCCGCTGCCAAGCACAATAGCATCGGAGCGCTTATCGAGCTCGGTTAAATCTCCTTCCACCATATAGTCGTCCGTGCCAAACAGCCGGGGTTCGTTTGTTACGTCGACTCCCGACAGGGTTCCGTTCAGTTTGGCTACTCCATTGCGGAAAAACACATTCTGGTTTACCTGCTCGGTAACAGCGACAATGTTTTTATTAGACAGCAGTACGTTCTTTATTTCATCAGCATTCCGGATGCCTTCGGTATAACTTATTTCCCTTGCATTGCTGATGACCTGGATAGTGTCGGAAGAAAGAGGCGGAGGAAGGAGGATGGCTGATTCTCCGTTTAGGTCATTGTATACCTTAATATGCGCCATCGAGGTAAAGGTGATATCGGTTTGAGCATTATTTACTCCATTCATGAAGCTGTTCATGAAAATGTACATGGAGATCCCAAAGACCACGGAGAGGACTGCGACAAACAGCTGCCTTAATTTTGAGGTCAGATGTACCCACGATATTTTGTTATTGGTGCGGTTCATTTGCGAGGAGATTTAGCGGGCAGGAGAATCTGATCATCTTCAGTAAGTCCGGATCTGACCTCAACCCATTTACCATACTTCTGTCCCAGGCCGATCTTTTTCTCCCCGCCATCCTGCAGCATGACGTAATTTCCTCTTACGACAGCTTCCGTTGGGATCATCAACACGCCGGAACGATTCCCGAGCACGATATTCGCCTGGAACTGGGCTCCCGACAGCAGGACAGGGGGAGATGACTGGAACACTCCTTTGATTACGCACGATTGTTGTTCCGTATCGAACGCGGGGAGTATCTCGGTGACACGGGCTTTGAAAACCGTATCCGGATAAGTATTCAGGTGCACCAATACAGATTGCCCCAGGGAAATCTTCGTAATATCTTCTTCGGCTATGTACATTTTCAGCTGGGGAGTTCCGCTGCTGATGCGTGCAATGACTTCGCCCTTACGGACCAATTCGCCTTCTTTCTTATACAAGTTGGTAATGGTGCCTTCCTTGTCCGCCTTTATCTGGTAATCAGCCAGCACAGACTGCTGTGCCTTTAGCTGAGAAAGGCTTCTTTCTGCATTCAGCAGAAGTGCATTCCGGGTTTCCTGGTAGTTCTTTTTCAGTGAACGCAGGTTGTTGCGGGTCGCCTTGTACTGAAGCTCTGCTTTTTCAAATTCAAGTTGTGATGCTGAATTTTGGAGCAGGAGCGCATAATAGCGCTCATAGTTTTGCTTATCCTGCTCCAGCTGGATTTCTGACTGCCTGATCTGGATCTGAACCTGCTGAAGCGGAGGTGCGGAGGGGACAGCATTCCGGCTTGCCTCTTTGTAAACCAGTTCAGCCTCTTTTGTCTGTGCCGACTGGACATCGTTTTTGATCACGAACAATAATTTGCCCGTGTCTACATCATCTCCTTCTTTTACAGCAAGTGTTGTGATGATGCCGTCGGAATTGGGGGATACCACGTATTCGTTCTCACTAACTACCTGGCCGCTGGCAAATACTGCCTGCTGAATGGTTTTTCTTTCCGGTTTTATTTTGTTGTTTTCGCTGCATGAAGTCAGAACAGCAATCAAAGACCAGAACATTATTCCTTTTATTAGTTTATCCATTTGTGTTTTCCTGGGAAAGCATCAGGCTTTCTAAATTTAATTTCCGGTCGAAGCGCGGATATGTAGTTTATAATAACTTATATAATAATCACTCAGGCCCTGCATATAGCGGCTCTGCGCGCTGAGCAGATCTCCGAATTTATCCAGCCGTTCATCTGCGCCGATTATTCCGCTTTGGTACCTGTCGGCGGTATGCCGGTCATTCGATTGCTGAAGGGAGAGGATTTCCTGCTGTGCCCGCAATTGTTCTTCCGCCTGCCTGTATTGAAGGTGCAGGGTTTCATCTTCTTTTGCTGCGGACAGGTTCCTGTTTTCCAGGAGCAGCTGTTCCTGGCTGAGGGCAAGTTTCGATTGCCGGGTCTTTTCCCTGACAGCGAAACCGTTGAAAACGGGTATGCTGAGTTTTACAGCGAGGAATTGCTGGGGCAGGGTGTTCGTACTGGTGAAGTCGAACATCTTGTCTGTAGCCCAGTTGTAATTGTATTGATAACCTATGGTTAGAGAAGGATAGCCGGCTGTTTTGACCTGCTTCAATTGAGCCTCTGCCAGTGCAAGTTGTGTTTGCTGCAACAGGATGTCGGGATGTTGCTTCAGAGGCGAGAGATCAGGAGCGGGCCTGGTTGCTAATTGCTCCGTAAGCCGGACGCTGCCGGGAAGATTGAGCTGT
>JBQGEO010000079.1:0-2208 GCA_052039655.1 Pararcticibacter sp. | reverse complement strand
GAGGCGAAGCTTCACCTGAAGAAACAGCACTTCTTTTTCATATTATAAATGAAAGCAAGCACGATGAGCAAATTAGTAAGCTCTTAGAATCGGAACTTGAAAGTACACCCTTTGCCGGGGAGTATGATCCTTCCTGGGAGCTTACACTTGGAAAAATTAAAACCCGGATCTCAGAAGCCGGGGAGGCTTCTGTTCAAAAAAAGACCATGCCTATCTGGTCGCGGATTGCAGCCATAGCAGCAGCAGTTGTCCTGATCGCTTTTGGTGTACAATTTTTCACTGGCGATAAGGGTGATACCCATAACTATGATCACCTTGCTGCGAACGACATAGCACCCGGAAAGATCGGCGCAACTCTCACCCTGTCGGACGGCAGGAAGATCAGGCTTGATGACGCTGCCGACGGCATAATCGCGAAAGAAGCAGGTATCTCCGTTTCCAAAACGGCAGGCGGACAGGTCGTGTACCAGATCAAAGCAGGGAAGGGAGATCAGAATATGGTTCATACATTATCTACTACAAAAGGAGAGACCTACGTTTTAACGCTGCCGGACCAGACGAAAGTGTGGCTGAATGCTGCTTCCAGCCTGACATATAATACCGCTCTCGTTTCAAATGGAGTACGTAGGGTGAAACTTACCGGGGAGGCATATTTTGAAGTTGCTAAAGACAAAGACCATCCCTTTGTCGTGGAGAGCGGAGATCAGAAGGTAGAAGTTTTAGGCACCCATTTTAATGTAAACGCCTATTCCGACGAAACGGCTTACCGGACCACTTTGCTGGAAGGCAGTGTTAAAGTGTCAGAAGGCGGGCAAACCAGAATCTTATCACCCGGCAGCCAGGCGGTAAAGTCGGGCGGGGATATTAAACTGAACATGGTAGACACAGATCTTGCAGTTGCCTGGAAAAACAACAACTTCATTTTCGACCGGCTTAACATCCGGCAGATCATGCGCATCATAGAGCGCTGGTACGACGTTGAGGTCGTTTACGATGGTGAAGTTCCGGCGGGTACATTTTGGGGCTCCGTATCCCGGTTCGGCAAAGTATCACAGGTATTAATTCCCCTTGAGGCAACCGGAAATGTACATTTCAGAATAGAGGGGAGGACGATATATGTCTCGCGGTAAAAATAAAATCATATAATTTAAAAGCACAACAATATGGAGAGAACTATACGACAGCAAAACTGATCAGAACAGACGATGGCCTTTACTGAGCCATACCCTGATTGGAGTCAGGATATGGCAGCCCGGCCCGAAAATGAATCATTAACAGAATGTGGATGCCCGAGTTTGGACGCAGAGGCATCCCGCAATGAACCAGACTAGCAAACTTATACAATAATGCGTTATAAAGCAATATTGAAGGCCTCCCATTTGGCCGCAGGGTGCTTGTCACAAACAAAATGAAGTGTTAAAAAAACGAAACATGAAACCGGGTACTCCGACAGGGATTATCCACAAAATCTGGCTGATAATGCGATTAACAACCATTATTCTAATAGCTGCAATCATGCAGGTCAGCGCTTCCGGCTTTGCACAGAAAATTACTTTAAGCAAAACCAATGCATCTCTGGAAGATGTTATCAGGGATTTGAGAAAGCAGAGTGGTTATAATTTTGTCGTTCCCGGAGAACTTCTGGATAAATCAAAAGCGGTGACGATTAAAGTAAAAGACGCAGCGCTTGAACGGGTGCTCGACCAGATCTTTGAGAACCAGTCTGTCTCCTACAAGATTAACAACAACACGGTAACGTTAGTGGAAAAGCGGAAAGGCTATTTCGAAAACATAGTAGACAGACTGCTGGCCATCAATGTTTCGGGTAAGGTGGTGGATGTTGTGTCGGGTGAGCCGCTCGCAGGTGCTACCGTAATGGTTAAGGGACAAAGTCACGGTACCAGAACCCGGGCCGACGGCTCATTCTTTCTTCAGAATGTAGAAGAAGGTTCTGTGTTAGTGATCAGATACACGGGGTATAAAACTAAAGAGGTTCCTTCCGCTAAAGATATCGGAACTATCCGGATGGATATAGAAATAGGAAACCTGCAGGAAGTAAAGGTTACGGTAAATACCGGTTACCAGAAGATAAAGCCTGAACAGAGTACTGGCGCTGTCGCACAAATCAGTACCAAAGAGTTTGAGTCGAGGATCAGCACGAATTTCCTCGACGGCCTGGTGAACAGGCTGCCGGGGTTGATGATCAAT
>JBQGEO010000078.1:0-1658 GCA_052039655.1 Pararcticibacter sp. | reverse complement strand
TCTTACCGGTGTTCCGCTGATGTCCGGGTATTTGTCTAAAGACAGTATCCTGATAAACGCTTTTGAGTGGGCAGAGGGACAGGGCAGTTTAGCTAAACTGATTCCTTATTCAGCACTTCTTACTTCTTGGTTAACTGCATTCTATATCTCAAGATTGATATTTAAGGTGTTTTTCGGTAAACTACGAATCGAACAAGAGCTGCAGGTACAGGCTCATATACATGAGGCTCCTTCAGCAATGAAGTATGTGCTGGTGGTCCTTTCCGTTTTTTGTTTTTTTCCGGCGTTCTCTCTGAATCCCTTTCTTTTTGAAGATGCCTGGATACTCAAAGGCTTCCCGGTAACAGATAGCATGACAAGGGTTAATTTATTTCACACGATCATTCCTTTAGCCGTGAACCTGATAGCTATGCTACTGATTTTTGTTGCCTGGTTATGGTATGGGAAGCAACAGAGAAAGCCTGATTTTTCAGCATCCGGCTTGTTCAGATTTGCAGAAGGGCAGTGGTATATTGACCAATTCTATACAAATGTTCTTGTTTCTGGTTTTGTAAGTGTGTCAAGGTGGGTTTACCGCTTTGACAGGTTAATTGTAGACGGCGTGGTAAACATGTTTGCCCGCGCCGCGATGGCAGTATCCGTTATAGCGGCATGGACTGACCGCAGCGTTGTCGACAGAATCGTAAACGGGGCGGCATATTTTACCGGACAGGCAGGGCGTTTTTTCAGGCATTTTCAAACCGGCCGGATTCAGCATTATTTTGTAACAATGCTTCTGGTGGTGCTGGCTTTCTTTATTTATAAATATTACAGCGGAACTATATGAGTTTGCTTTCTACATTGATATTTCTTCCTTTACTTGCGGGAGTTCTGATACTGGTGATGCCGTCGGCCTGGCAAAGCCGTTTTAAATATGTAGCCCTTGGAACGATCATTATCCAGATTGTGCTGAGTGCATTCATGTACATGAATTTCAATGCTGATCTGGCTGGAGTGTCTGATCAGAATAAATTCCAGTTAGTAGAACGCCTTCCCTGGATCAGTATTGATTTAGGTGGTTTGGGAAAACTTCAGATAGATTATTTTCTGGGTATCGATGGATTTTCGATGCCATTGCTGGTTCTCACATCCATTGTGATGCTGGTCGCTGTTCTCGCCTCATGGGAAATTAAAACCAACCTGAAGGGATATTTTGCCCTTTTTCTTTTGCTGGACACAGCGGTAATGGGCGTGTTTTCATCTCTCGACTTCTTCCTGTTTTACATTTTCTATGAGCTGATGCTACTACCTTTGTATTTCCTGATAGGCATGTGGGGTGGTGTAAGAAGGGAATATGCGGCGATAAAGTTCTTCCTGTATACCTTATTGGGCTCTGTTTTTATGCTGCTGGTGATCATTGGCTTGTATTTCTCTGTTACCGATCCTAAGACGGGGAGCCATACGTTCAATATGCTTGTAATGATTGATCCTGCAAATTACACTGCCGGCTCGATCTTTTCCCTTGTATCAAAGCAGATGCTGTTCGGAGTACCGGCACGGCTTCTTGGCTTTATCGTGTTGTTCGTTGCCTTTGCTATTAAGGTACCTGTTGTTCCTTTGCATACCTGGCTTCCAGACGCACACGTGGAGGCGCCTACCCCGGTTTCCATTATACTGGC
>JBQGEO010000077.1:0-6112 GCA_052039655.1 Pararcticibacter sp. | reverse complement strand
GTAAAAAAGCGTCACCTGCCAGCCTCTTCTCTCTTAGCTGCACGAGATCCACACCGCCCTTTACCGCTTCTTCAACCACCCACAACAAATCCCTGCCCGCCATTGAGCCTTCATCTGTGACCAGATACAGACGATATGGAAACTGTTTATTCGCCATCACGTTCACTAACTTTTACAGTCCGCATAAAATCCTCTTCATTTAGCCCGAAAAGCTCATCCAGCAGGTATAATTGCAAAGTTCCCGGCCCCTGCGCTTTAGAAGCGGCAAGTTCTCCGGCCACTCCAAGCAAAGCCATTGCCGAAACACAGGCGAGAAAAAGGCCGGATGGGTTTACAGCAGCAAATGCACCGGTAAGAGCGGAAGCCGTACAGCCCAGCCCGGTAACACGGGACATCATCGGATGGCCGTTGGCGATCGCTGCCGTGCGTGATCCGGAAATAATAAAGTCTGTTGCACCCGACACACATACCACAGCCCCGGAAGTCTTATTTAACTGCCTGGATACATTCACAGCATCGCTGCTCCCATGAACACTATCCACGCCTTTTGTCGTTCCGGTCTGTGCTCCTGCTGCAGAAATAATTTCAGAGGCATTGCCCCTGATTATTGAAGGCTTATGAGCCATCAGCTGTTTTATGACCTGGTTCCGGTAAGGGGTGGCCCCGGCTCCAACCGGATCCAGTACCCAGGGTTTGTTCAGGCGTACAGCCTGTGACGCTGCCATCTCCATGCTCTCCACCCAGTACTCATCCAATGTACCTATATTCACTACCAGCGCGCCTGCGATGGCTACCATATCATCCATCTCCGGATAAGCATGCGCCATCACAGGAGACGCACCACAAGCCAGCAAGGCGTTTGCCGTGTTATTCATTACCACATAGTTCGTGATATTGTGCACAAGGGGTGCATTCTCTCTTACCTTTAAAATTTGTTGCCAGATTAACTCCTTCATTGCCTTAATACTAAGTGATCATGGCTGTGGAGTACGCTTCAATAGAGCAAGCAAGGAATACTTTTCCCTTCGCCGGAATTACCCGGATCAGGTTCAAAGGGTATTATCTCAGCTCATTTAAGAGCACCCCTAAAGCCGCGCCTAAGTTAGGAATTAAAAAATAAGGATCAAATGAATTTTAAGAGAGCTGCCCGTTTATGGATTTATTAAAAAGCTCTCCAGCGCCAGCCTGTAGCTTTCCAGGCCGAATCCGGCAATGACCCCCCGGCAGTTTCCGGCCATCCTTGAAACATGCCTGAATTCTTCGCGGGCATGAACATTGGAGATATGCACTTCCACAACAGGGGTAATGATAGCAGCAATTGCATCAGCAATCGCTATCGAAGTGTGCGTATAGCCACCTGCGTTAAAAATAATACCATCGTAACTAAAACCCACCTCATGTAGTTTATCAATCAGCGCCCCTTCCGAATTACTCTGGAAGTAATCGATATGGAGATCTTCATAATCCGACCGGAGCTTTTCCAGGAAAGGCTCAAAACCGCTTTCACCGTAGATAGATTTCTCTCTGACCCCCAAAAGATTCAGATTTGGCCCGTTAACTATTTGTATCTTCATCTTTCGAAATTAAAAGAAAAAAACCACTTTTCTAATTTGTATTTTTATCCCGGTCAGACGGTCTGCTATAGAACCTGAAAAACATGTAAAATAAAAAACACGCCCTACACTATATGCACTGGGAAGAAGCAATCAGAGGTTTCTCAACTTTTCTTAAACTTGAGCGTTCGCTGGCTGGCAACAGTGTAGAAGCCTATATCCGGGATGTCGACAAACTACGGCAGTTTTCGCAATCAGGAAACCTGAAAGACCCCGGACAGCTCACTACCAGCGATCTTAAGGACTTCCTGAAATGGGTGAACGAACTCGGGATGCTTGCACCGACACAGGCAAGGGTACTCTCCGGGATTAAAGCCTTTTTCAGGTTTCTCCAGTTGGAGCACGTACGGGATGACGATCCGGCTCACTTAATAGAGAGCCCCAGGATCCAGCGTAAATTGCCGGATATCCTCAGTATCCAGGATATTCAAAACCTCATCACAGCTATTGATCTTTCAACGGCCGAAGGAATGCGGAACAAAGCGATACTGGAAGTTCTGTATGGCTGCGGACTTCGGGTATCAGAACTTACCAGCCTGAAGCTTTCTAATCTGTTCCTCGACATCGAGTTTATTAAGGTTACAGGAAAAGGCAGCAAGGAACGGCTGATACCAATCGGTACAGAAGCCATTAAATTTCTCAGAATTTATCTGAATGAAACGCGGGTTCACATCAATATAAAACCAGGAAAAGAAGACTTCGTTTTTTTGAACAGGCGGGGTTCGCCCCTCAGCAGGGTGATGGTTTTCCTGATCATTAAAGGTCTGGCAGAAAAGACAGGACTGAAAAAACACATCAGCCCGCATACCTTCCGCCATTCCTTTGCCACCCATCTTATAGAAGGGGGAGCTGACCTTCGGGCCGTACAGGAAATGCTGGGCCACGAAAGTATCACCACCACCGAGATCTACACGCACCTCGACAGAAGCTATCTGCGGGATGTCATCACACAATACCATCCCCGCAGTTAGCAAGTTCAGTATTACTTCTGGGAGATATAAAATCAGGCGAGGACTGCGAAACTTAATTCAGCTGTGCTATATTCGCCGTTAATACTTTTAAAAAATTTAAAGAAAACTAAAAATTGCCCGAATGACTCTCAAGCGTCAGCACAAAATACTCATCTTTCTCCTCCTTTCGGTGGTTTTCATCGCACTCGACAGGTATACAAAAGAACTGGCAAAAGAACATTTAATGTTCAATCCCCCCCACTCTTATTTTAATGACACAGTAAGGCTGCTTTATATCGAAAACACGGGTGCATTCTTTGGAATGGGCGCCGGGATCCCGCAACCATTTAATTTCATCCTGCTGAGTTTACTCCCCCTGATTATGCTCACCGTATTGTTCATCTACGTGGCAGCAAGAACCAAAGAACTTAAAACGGGAGAATTAATTGCGTTTGCACTTATTTTTTCCGGCGGACTGGGAAATATCATTGACAGAATAATGTTTGAAAGCAGAGTTACCGACTTTCTTAATGTGGGGATCGGAAGCCTCAGAACGGGTATCTTTAATGTGGCTGATATGTGTGTCACCACCGGTGTGATCATGATGCTGTTTCTGAGCCGTGACCGGAAGAAAGCAGAGGACAAAGAAAAGGAAGCTTAAATGGATCCAGTGGCAGGAAACGAAAAGAAGAAAGTAGTACCCTCTCCGTAACGGCTGGTAAACCAGATACTTCCGCCATTCACTTCTACAAATTCTTTACACAAAATTAAACCCAGCCCGGTACCTTTTTCATTTGCCGTGCCGATCGTCGATTGGGTACTGTCGATCGTCAGCAGATCCTTTGCATGGTGATCCTCAATGCCGACACCGGAATCAGACACTGAAAATACGATAGTCTGCTCCCGGTCTTCAGCTTCCACAGAAATCAAGCTCCCGGGGAAACTGAACTTTACTGCATTACTGACCAGGTTCCGAAGCACAGTATTAATCATCTGCCTGTCAACAAACACAGCCCCGGCCGTATTGCATATCACCTTTATTTCAATCCCTTTAGCCTTCGCACTGGTATCAGAGATCCGGATGGCTTCATCCAGAAGTTCCGCGGGTGAAAGATGATGTTTTACAGGGGAAAGGTTTCCGGTTTGTATCCGTGCCCAATGGAGCAGATTTTCAAGAAGAGCATAGGTTTGTCTCGACGATTCATGCAGTCTTTCAGCTACCTGCTCAATTCTTTCAGCAGGTAATTTCGAAGCATTTGAGGCCAGAAGCTGACTATAACCGAGCAAAGAGGTAAAGGGGTTCTTCAGGTCGTGTGCTATGATAGAAAAAAACTTATCTTTCGTTGCGTTCAGTTCACGCAGCTCTTTTTCGGCTAGCTTAAGTGTTGTGATATCAAAACATATCATCAGGTAAGTTTCCTCACCCTTCAGAGACGTAAATTCAGGGACTACCTGCAGAGAGAAAAAATGTTCCGTCCCGTCCAGGTAAGAATTAAAATCAACAATTTGATTCTTCTGTGTTTCGCGGGCCTTTTGCAATACAGAACTCAGCACTTTCTCTACGTCTTCTTTCAGCCCGATCTCAGAATATTCAAGGCCCGTAATCTCTTTCTGTACTCCCGGCAGGAACCTTCTTACCGCATTGTTCGAATACACACAACGAAGCTCAGTATCAAATCTCATGATCATTTCAGGGAGATTCTCCGCCAGCGTGCGATATTCTTCCTCTTTATCCTTTAAACCTTTGAAAATGATGGCTGATGGATTAGTAAATCCGGTTTCAATGTTAGCTTTATAAATCAGATAAAAGGAGATCAGTTTTGCATAGTGCCCGATCTGATTGGAAATACTATAATTCGAGATATAAAGGGTAAAACAGAATTCACCGGCAATTGTAAAAATGAGCGAGATCTGAAGGAACCTGAAAACCGATTCCGTAAAATGTTTCCTCCGCTTCTGAAGCAGCCAGAGAGCCCCTGTTAAGATCAGGATAATGATATACTCCGTATAGATTTTGAACGTTGTTTGTCCCTTCCCTTCGATATAACAGACCGGAAAGATCTTCCAGCTCAGGATACTGAACGAGATCAGTACCGAAATAATGAAATAAACGACAAAGACGGTTTCTGCATTTATCTTCTTTTTATTGTCAAGCGAATAAAACCCAATAAAGAGCGTCACAGCTTCCAGAAACCTGGTTGCCACCCAAAATTGATTAGCATAGAACTCATTTGTCCGGATAACCTGCATTCCCGTATAGGTGAGGGTGTGCAACAGATCAAGACAGCCTATAAAGAAATAAGAAATGCCTACAAGAAAAAGATAATTATTGTCGAGGATACGGCGCGAGTTCCATGTAATGATAAAAACGGCAAAAGCCACGATAATCGACAAGAGCTCAACAATAGTATGGAATAAGAGGTAACTCTCACGAAGGCTCAGGAAAAATATCAGCGACAGCACACCGGCTGCAAATAAAGCACGATACCAGCCGGAAGTAAAATCTCTTAACCCAAATTTCAATGCATCTACGCTAGATGACAAACTTATACAAAATCACAACATTTCCTGAGAAAAACTTAAAACTTCTTAGCCCTCCGGCAATGCTTAATCATGATTCTTGTTCCATTTAAATTTGAGCTTGCCATCTTCTTCATCCGTGGCCAGTATATGCAGCACAATCCCCTTCATCCTTCTTTCCTCAATTTGTTTCTTATCTGTAATCTTTTCATCCTTTCCCGGGTTACGGAGAGGGACATCGAGCGCAATATTAGTTCCTTTGCTCAGTGCATAAGTTCCGGCAACATTCATATTTAAAACGCTTGAGCTGATCTTCATCGGGTTGATCCGGATCTTATCTCCCAGAAGATCAAATTTACCGTTCAGGTTTGAGAATGTAATACTATCCAGGTTTCTGAACGGGAAAGCAAATTTCGCCACCCCCTGCAGGGGCGGAAACTTAATGAGTTCTCCCCTCTTAAGATCAAAGATGACAGAACCCCGGAAAGAACGGGGCACAATTTTACCTTTATCAGAAATCGCGCCTGATACATTAGTTTTTGAAAACAGGTAGCCCTTTAGATTTTCATGAGTAAGAGTTTGCATACCAAAGTTGTCGAATGCGTAAAAGAACTGACGGATGTTTACATTCGAAACGCGGGCATTTATTGCAAACCTGTTCACCGAAGCACTTTGATTAACAGCCCCGCTTAACCGCAGAAAGCCTCCTGCATGACGTACCTGGATATCCTCTATATGGATCCCTCCCTCCGACATGGTCAGATTAGCCCTGGCATCCGAAGCGGTAAACTTATTAAAGATCAGCTTGTCAACACGGAGGTTCATGCCGATCCGGCTTCGGTCGAGAACATTATTCAGTTGTTCGGTAAAATCATTCCGGCCTCTTCTTTTCTTTACATGAACAACGCGCTGTCTGGCGGCAAGCAGTCCCAGAAATTCACCGAGATTCACGCGGGGGCTGGTTATATTACAGTTAAACAGTATCTTCTCCGGTGCCGTATAATACAGGTTCAGGAAATTTTTGATGCT
>JBQGEO010000076.1:0-2272 GCA_052039655.1 Pararcticibacter sp. | reverse complement strand
TAATTTCTGAGATATAACAGTTATTCATACCCTCTTTTTCGATTCTCGAATGGATATTATACAGGCCTTTAAGAAAATAAATACAAATGTTTGTATCAAGGAGATATTTCTTCACAATTCTTCGATGCCGCGGGAGAAACGTCTGGCCTCCCTTAAAGAAATAATTATTTCATCTGCCTGTTGCTCTGATTTAAAAGCCCCGTAAAGATCTTTTAAGGACTTCTCTCTATTTCTGCTATTCTGCGGAGTTTTTAATGATTCTGAAAGCTTAGAAATGAGGTCAAGCTTATGATCCTGACTTAGATTTCTGAGCATCTCAAGATAAGTATCAATTAATCGTGCATTCAAATCTGTTGCTCCCATTATTCAAATATAAGAATTTCTATCTGCTCATTCTCAGTAATAACATTATATTGAAACGATTGATTTATTGCAACAAAATCAATTTCCACTGTTTAGCATTTGCAGGAAAACAAACAAATCGTAAATTCCCCTCCTTTCCTGCTCAAAAAATCGTTACTTTGTATTATTGTACTTTTATAACACTGACGTCGTGACAGATACATTAGATATAAAGATCACAAAAGCTGCAAAGTCAAGGCTGGAAGAAACCGATTTCAGTCATTTGCCCTTCGGGAAAATATTTTCCGACCACATGTTTGTTGCCGACTATGAAGACGGCGAATGGAAGAATTTTGAAATTCTCCCTTACGGAAACATGTCTCTTAGCCCGGCTATTTCCGTGCTTCATTACGGACAGGCCTTTTTTGAAGGATTAAAGGCCTACAGGCACGACAACGGGAACGTGAGCCTTTTCCGCCCGTATAAAAATGCCGAGCGTTTTAATAAATCGGCTGTCCGCTTATGCGCACCTGAGTTGCCCGAAGATATTTTTGTGCAGAGCATTGCTGCTCTGGTTGATATTGACCGCGACTGGATCCCTACAGCGGAGCATCACTCCCTCTATATCCGTCCTTTCATGTTCTCCACTGACCCCTACCTGGGAGTTCAGCCTTCGAAAACATATAAATACGTGGTATTAACCGGCCCTGTAGGTGCCTATTTCGCCAAACCTCTTAAAGTGAAGTTTGAAACTTATTACTCAAGAGCCAGCGAAGGCGGATTTGGTTTTGCAAAGGCTGCGGGAAATTATGCAGGCTCGCTGTTACCCGCACAGGAGGCTATGAAAGAAGGATTCGATCAACTGATCTGGACAGATGCAAAAGACCACGCCCACATTGAAGAACTCGGAGCCGCCAACATCATGTTCGTTATAAACGGGACTTTGATCACTCCATCTACCAAAGACAGCATACTGAAAGGAGTAACGCGTGACAGTGTTTTGACCCTTGCCCGCCATTGGGGAATGCCAGTTGAAGAAAGACTTGTTTCTGTCGACGAAGTAGTAGAAGCGCTTAAAAACGGCCAGCTTACTGAAGCTTTCGGAGTGGGCACAGCTGCCACTATTGCACCGATTGCCAGCATTGGCCATGAAGGCCAGCTTTATTCCCTTCCTGATATCACGAAGGCCGAATTTTCAAATAAAACGCTGAAGGCTTTAAACGAAATCCGCTATGGCAAAGGCCCGGACGAGTTTAGCTGGAATTATGCAGTGTAATCCCTGCCCAATAATATAATACAAAAGGGGGTGTCCGAAAAGGTCGGACACCCCCTTTTGTATTCGGGTACCTGATGGAGAAAATTTTCGTACAGCTGATTCTCAGACGTTAGATTTTGCTTTTTGGACACCCTCTTTTGTCTTTATATGATACCGCTAATTCCGGTATCTTTATTAAGACAGCTCATCTCTCAAAAATTCTTGGCTGACAGGCATAAAAACTCCTCTAAATGCGATAACCAGCAATCGCATTTACGATTTCATTAAACGAATACACTAATATCTCAGAACTTTACCCTTTTACCCTCCAGCGGTACCGGCTCCTCAGGCTCCGCTTTAAATATCCCCTGATGTCTTTTCTTTCGCCTGGATGCCTTTTCCTCCAGAGCCTTCATCTTCCCCAGTAACGCCTTTCCTGCGTAGCCTGATAAGGGGCGGATCATATAGTGGTCCCCTTTTGCCTTTACGGCCTCTAATGCCTCCCCGATCCTTCTTTTCCCATAGCCTTTCTCTGCTTCTCCTTCGGTGGGGAAGGTAGCCAGGATCATACCCGGGTTGAAGTCAAGGCTGTTCACGCTCTCCCATTTGTTTGCTATGTCACTCTGACGCTCAAAGGTCAGCGAGCAGGCTAGTGTCAGGAAACACCCGGGGGGA
>JBQGEO010000075.1:0-3828 GCA_052039655.1 Pararcticibacter sp. | reverse complement strand
TGTTCAATTCCAAGTTGAATGCCTTCGTTGCGCGTAATCTCTTTTACAGTTTCTATTATGCCCATGATGCTGGTTCTCCCTGTCAAGCTGTCTATTATAGTATCAAAGTTACGATTTATACCACCTTTTCGCAGAAATACTTTTACCAGCAAATCTGCATGACGTGTTCCTCCTTTTTTCTGTCTTTCGGGAAATATCTCCCGAAGTTCTTTATCCATCACCTCAAAAGGCTGCTCAAAGTCAAAAATCTCATCTGCATCGGGATAGAAAAAGCGAAGCAGGTCAGGAAAGGTTTCTTCGCAGGCGCTTTTTAGTAATATGTCGCTCTTTTTACGGGGAAGGCTAGTCATACAAGTCAAAGCTAACTGGCTTTTGAGAAAATTAAAAATGACCTTCGTTACATTTAAGTATCTGTAACAAATTAAGGGGAGATGCCTGTATGAGACAAAATGGATAGTAATTGAGACGTTTTAACTAGATGAGGAAATAAAAATCCGGTTATTTTCGCAAGAATAAGACTATCGGATCACTTGTGCCATAATTCCGGTACTATTTCACCGGTACTATTTAAACTAACACACCAATCATTAAAGAATCACACACTCTGATGAAACTGAAGTATTTATTTATTCTCTTCTTCATTGGCAGGATTGCGAATGCTCAAACCCACAATCTTGTACAATATGTAAACACCCTCCAGGGAACCAATTCCAAGCACGAGCTGACAAGGGGGAATACATACCCGACAACAGCGTTGCCGTTTGGAATGAATACCTGGACCCCTCAGACAGGCCGGAATGGTGATGGGTGGAAGTACCAGTATTTTAAGGAAACCATCCGTGGATTTCAGCAGGCCCATCAGTGCAGTTCATGGAGCAATGATTACGCAGTATTTTCGTTTATGCCGGTTACCGGTACGCTGAAGGTGAATGAAGAGGAGCGGGCTGCAAGCTTCAGTCATAAAAACGAAATTGCCAAACCTCATTATTATAAGGTGAAACTGGATAACGGTATTACCACAGAGATGGCGCCTACTGAACGTGGTGCTCACCTCCGGTTCAGCTTTCCAAAGGGAGGAAAAAGCTATATCGTTCTCGATGGATATACTAAAATGAGCATGGTGAAAATAATCCCATCTGAAAGAAAGATCATCGGATATGTAAATAACGGACATTATGTGCCTCAGAATTTCAGGAATTATTTCGTGGTGGTTTTCGACAAACCGATCAAATCATACGGCACCTGGGATAATGTGAGTAATACCATCTCAGCCGGAACCAGCGAGAAAGAAGGAAAAGGGGCGGGGGCATTTATTGAATTTAAAGAAGGGGAAGTGGTACAGGCGAAGGTTGCCTCTTCTTATATAAGTCACGAGCAGGCCGGGATTACGCTGAAAAGAGAGCTCGGCGGTTTTAAAAAGCTCGAAGCCACCCGTGATGCAGCAGCGAAAGTTTGGAATGATCATTTAGGCCGCATCCTGGTAGAGGGAGGAACAGAGGAAGAAAAGGCAACTTTTTATTCCTGTTTCTTCAGAGCGAGCCTTTTCTCGCGTCAGTTCTTTGAATATGACAAAGATGGCAAACCATATTATTACAGTGCTTATGACGGAAAGGTTTATCCGGGATACATGTTTACAGACACCGGCTTCTGGGACACCTTCCGGGGCCAGTTTCCTTTAACTGCACTTCTTCATCCCACCATGCAGGGCCGCTACATGCAGGCCATGCTGGCCGCTTACGATCAATGTGGCTGGCTGCCTTCCTGGTCTTTCCCCGGGGAAGGGGGGAGCATGATCGGCAATCATGCCATCTCGCTTTTTGCTGATGCCTGGGCAAAGGGCATCAGGACGTTCGATCCGAAAAAGGCGCTTGAGGCGTATCTGCATGAAGCTACAAGCAAAGGCCCCTGGGGGCCGGCAAATGGCCGTCACGGCTGGAAAGAATATTACCAGCTGGGATATGTGCCCTATCCTGAATACGGAGAAGCAACAGCCAAAACCCTGGAATATGCTTACGATGATTTTTGCGGATACCAGCTTGCTAAAGAGACTGGCCAGTCCTTTTATGAAAAGATCTTTGAACGGCAGATGTTCAACTACCGGAATGTGTATGATCCTTCCACCCGCTTTATGAGAGGTAAAAATAGTAAGGGAGAATGGAAAAATAATTTTGATCCTGTAGAGTGGGGCGGACCTTATACTGAAGGAAATGCATGGCACTGGCAATGGTCAGTCTTTCATGATATTCAGGGGCTCATTCAACTGATGGGAGGAGAAGCAAATTTTACAGCGAAACTCGACTCGGTATTTTCAGAACCTAACCGCGTAAATCCCGGAACTTACGGTGGTATGATCCATGAGATGACAGAGATGGTGATGGCTAATATGGGGCAATATGCTCACGGAAATCAACCTATTCAGCATATGGTGTATTTGTATAATTATGCAGGGCAGCCATGGAAATCCCAATATCACGCCAGGCAGGTAATGAGCAGGCTTTATAATTCAACTGAAAACGGGTACCCGGGTGATGAGGATCAGGGACAGACATCCTCCTGGTATGTATTAAGCGCTCTCGGCTTTTACAGCGTTTGCCCTGGGACCGATCAATATGTAATAGGCAGTCCTGTGTTCAAAAAAACCACGATCACGATGGAAGACGGGAAGAAATTTGTCATTCAGGCTAATGACAACAGTAAAGATAATGTATATATAGGATCAGCTACACTGAACGGAAAATCCTATACTCCAACCTTCCTGCGGTATTCGGATATTGTAAAAGGCGGAAAACTTGAATTTACTATGCAAAACAAGCCGGCTACGGGCATAAAGCTAAGCGATTCAGATAAGCCATTTTCGCTTTCCGGCGGAGCAGTTCTTAAATAGCATAAAGAAATATTAACTGAAAATATCGAACATTTATTATTTTGCTAAATCGTTTTATAATATTCGTACTTTTAGGATTCCCGGGGATTGTGCAGATTCCCGGAATTCTGAATGACAATACAATAAAGGCATAAAATACAAACAACAATTATGAACACTTTCAAACACACACTTTTTAAGTATTCTTTTCTTATGTTTTTGTTCATTACAGGAACATCTGAAAGCTTTTCTCAAATCAAAAAGGCTCCTGCTTATCCGCTGATAACACATGATCCCTATTTTAGTATCTGGTCTACTACAGATGAACTCAGTTCATCTTCAACGAAACACTGGACCGGCACAGATCAATCGCTTATAGGTCTGGCCAGTGTAGACGGGAAAGTATATCGTTTTTTAGGTAAACAGGAAACTTTTTACGAGAGCCTGGTACCAACTTCGGAAGAAGCGAAATATTCCACTAAATATACAGAAAGTACTCCCGGAGAAGGCTGGTCACAATCCGGATTTGATGACAGCCAGTGGCAGACCGGAAGCGGATCTTTCGGAGACAACAATGATGCAGGAACATCCTGGACAGGCAAAGACCTTTGGATGAGACGGAAGTTCAATCTGGGGAATATAAGTTCTAAGAAATTGTATCTGAAAATAATGCATGATGATAATGTTGAAGTGTACCTGAACGGACAAAGGATATATGATCATAAGGGTTGGAACCATAAGTTCGAATACAAAGATGCTGACACTAAAATACGGAAGGCGCTAAAAAAAGGAGAGAACGTACTGGCCGTCCATATCGCCAATACTGCAGGCGGACAATGGCTGGATGCAGGTATTGCTCAGGAAAAAGAATTGAAGACGACAGCCGGAATAACGCTTGCCCGGCAGAAAAGTGTCGAAGTAACGGCTACCCGGACCATCTACCAATTTGCATGTGGCAACACTGA
>JBQGEO010000074.1:0-2276 GCA_052039655.1 Pararcticibacter sp. | reverse complement strand
CATCGCAATTTACATGAAAGAAAGAGGACCCGAAAGCCGGACACATTTCATCGTAAATGTCGTTCATAAACTGTATAGTCTCCGCCTTTACCGGCGAGTACATCGTATTGCTCTCCGCGAGATGCCTGTATTTAGGGTTCTGAAGTACTTTTTCAGCGTGACCAAGTGACTGAAAATTGGGTACAAGCTCAATATAGTGTGCTTTTGCGTATGCCGCTATCTCTTTCCACTCATCGATAGAGATACCGGCAGCGGGAGGAGCAAACTCCGGGTGCTTCTTTGTCAGAACAATGTGTTCGGTATAGTAGCATAACATATTGAGTTTTAACTCCGACATTCTCCTGATCTGATACTTCATATATTCTTTAGAGGGAACAGGCCCTCTGCTGATATCATCCATTACTCCGCGATATTTTAAAGCGGGGGTATCAATGATATGCATTCCTTCAAGCTTGTTGTTCCTGGCAGACCTGAGAAGTTGTTTAAGTGACTGCTTGCCGTAAAAAAGTCCCTGAGCAGTATTCGCTACAAGTACTATCCTCTCATTATCGATCAACAGTTCATACCCTTCTTTCCCGGTATCCTGTTTCAGCAAACCAAGACGATGGCAAAGTTTGTCGAAACCAGGTTCTTGATTACGAATACCTGTATATAGTCCTTTAAAAGCCGGATGTCCGTTCGCCAAAAGATACTGCTCGTAATCTGCTCCGGATCTGAGTGGAAAGTTCTTTCCATTTTTCCTGACATGAACGGGCAGGGGAACAATACTAACAGAAGACTGGCCGGCTGCTGTAACTACGTCCATAAAAAACAGGACAATTAAAATGAAGAGATAGCGGACAAGATTCATATTAGTCTGTCTCCTTTATACTAATGGCAACACCACCGCCGGGTGCGAGAGCCTGCTTTAACACAGTTTTTGAATTTACCTTTACCTTGCGGATCCTGTAACTCATAGGATTCGTTTTCCAGTGGGCGGTTCCTGAATCTTCATAAACAGTAGCAGTGTACCGCCTGCCACGGGGAAGAAAACGCAGATCAATGGTTGCTGTACGCCGGTTTTCATCCGTAATTCCACCGATAAACCATTCATTCCGGCCTCTCGCCTTCCGTGCAATAGTAATGTAGTCGCCAGGCTCGGCTTCCAGTATCCAGGAGTCATCCCAGTCAACAGCAACATCTTTAATAAACTGAAATGCGTCTGCAAACCTGTCATAAGTTTCAGGAAGGTCAGCTGCCATTTGCAAGGGGCTGTACATGGTGACATAATAAGCAAGCTGTTTTACGAGTGTTGTACCAGCCTGTTTAGTTTTAGCCGGATTATGATAACTGAAAACAGTTTGAAGGATCCCTGGCGTATAATCCATCGGCCCACCCATTAAACGGGTGAACGGGAGAATGGTAGTATGTTCAGGAGGAAGGCCACTCATGGCCTCAAACTCGGTACCTCTTGCTGATTCCTGGGACAGCCAGTTGGGATATGTCCGGTGTAAACCAGTTGGACGTACTGCCTCATGCGAGTTGACCATCATCTTGTATTTAGCTGCCGTACCGGCAACATGGAGATAATGATTGTTCATAAACTGGCCATCATGATGCTCACCCTTCGGCCTGATCCAACCCACATAGCCGGTTTTCACAGCATTATACCCATGATCTCTCATGAAACGAAATGCGGTGTCCAAACGACGTTCATAATTAGAAACGGAGGCTCCGGTTTCGTGATGCATCATCACCTTCACTCCTTTTCCGGCTGCATACCGCTGAAGTTCTTTTACATCAAAATCCGGATACGGAGTCACGAAATCAAACAGATTCTCACGCACCTTTCCTCCCAAGTCCTCCCAGCCGATATTCCAGCCTTCAACAATGACCTGGTCAAATCCGTGTTTAGCGGCAAAATCAATATATCTCTTTACATTTTCGGTGTTAGCGGCATGCTTACCGTTTGGTTGCAGCTTGCTGTAATCTGTTACTCCCAGCTTAACATTTTCGTGATCAGTATAATTCCAGGTGCCTTTTCCTACAAACATCTGCCACCAAACTCCAATATATTTGACTGGTTTAATCCATGATACATCACCATACTTGCATGGATCATTCAGATTAAGAATAAGCTTCGAGGCCAGAATATTGCGGGCATCATTACTCACAACAATTGTGCGCCAGGGAGTATTTGCAGGGGCATTGACATCTCCCTTCCCTCCCCAGGCATCGGGAACCAGGTGCGCACTTAAACCAAAGTTCTTCACATCCGCGTTAAGGTGCATAGCGGG
>JBQGEO010000073.1:0-9557 GCA_052039655.1 Pararcticibacter sp. | reverse complement strand
TTTTTTTATCATACGGATAGTTATCGTATTGTTCTCGCGTTTTGCAGCGAACGTCATCAGGCTGTAGTCGCCTTTTTTATGTGACCAGCCATCTCCCGCATCCGTATAAAGCTCTCCCTGCGCATTGCCTTGTTCGTCAGGACAAACAAGGAGGGTTAAAGGATCAAACAGCTTCTCACCGGTGTTCTGTACGATCTTTCCCAGAGGTATCACAGATCCTCCCCTGATCTTTAATTTTGCCTGGTATTTATCTTCCCTGTCACCTTCCACGAGATTAATTTCTTCCAAGGTTCCTGAAGGGAGAGCGGGTTTTTGAGCAAACGCCGGCACGACGAGGAGGTCTTGGCCCAGGAGGAATGCCTGCTCTTCACTGCGAAGCTTCAAGTCGGTTGGATTAGAGAAAAATACGGGTGCCATCACAGGTGCTCCTGTTTGTGTAGCATGGAAAAATTGCGTGTAAATATAAGGGAGAAGCCTGTAGCGGCGTTCAAGTGCTATCTTCGACGTTTTTTCTATCTCTTCGCCAAATGCCCATGGCTCCTTATCATTAGTACCTGCGCATGCATGGCCTCTCACAAAAGGCAGGAACACCCCGAATCCAAGCCAGTTTGCCCAGAGATCACCACTCGTATTATTTAAAAAACCGCCGATATCGGGTCCGCTGAACGGCTGACCTGAGAGTCCGAGAGTAACAGACATCGGGACAGAAAGCTTCAGATGGTCCCAGCTTGCCAGATTGTCACCTGTCCATGTTGCCGCAAATCTTTGCCCCCCCAACAGGTTCGACCTGGTCAGAAGAAAAGGTCTTTTGCCTGGGTTGGCATCCATAATTCCTTTGTAGGAGGCTTCAACCATTAACCGGCCATAAGCATTATGATAAAGCAGGTGCGGGCCTGCCGGCAGACCACCTCCGCCCCTGTGCGGGGTATCGTAGGGCATGGTACCCAATCTCTGGCCTTCCGGTAATTCACTGTCATTGATCGCCGGTTCGTTCATGTCGTTCCAGATCCCGTCGGCACCTGTAGCCATAAAATCACGATAAAGTCCGGACCACCACTTGCGCGATTTAGGACTCGTGAAATCCGGGAACGCACAGTCACCGGGCCATACTTTTCCATGGTATTCCTTGCCGGCAGGTGTTTTTACCCAGACATCTTTTTTCGTGCCCGATTGATATACAGAGTAATTTTTATCGGCTTTAACTCCTGGATCGATCATGTACACTGCCCGGAAGCCCTTTTGATGAAGAGCATCATTTAATTTCGCGGGATTGGCAAAATTTTCAGGATGAAAGGTGAAAACCCGGTAGCCGTCCATATAGTCAATATCCATCCAGATGACATCACAGGGGATTTTCTTTGCACGAAATGTATCTGCAATCTCAAGTACTTTTTTCTCTGTGCCGTAAGAGAAACGGCATTGATGATATCCCAATGCCCACAGCGGTGGCATTTGTATGGTGCCGGTCAGTTCTGCAAGGCCTTTTAACACAGCCTGAGGTGACTCTCTGTCAATAATGTAGATCCGGAAAAGCGCTCCTTCTGTATTGAACCTGATCTCATCAGATTCTGTGCGAAGCTCAGATTTCCACGAACTGTCGAAGATAATCCCGAATGCTGTGCCATCCCTCCTTACTCCCATCACCCAGGGGTGACTCTGGTAAAGCCTTTTGCCTTCCTCCACGCCGTATGCTCCGGTATCCGTGTTCCAGAGTTTTATGTGCTGGCCGTTCCGCAACAATGGGCCTGTGACTTCTCCGCCTCCGTATAAACTTATATCACCTGACAGGCTAAGGTAAGCGCTTGCTTTATCGCCGGTCATTGCAAACCGCGGGATTAACGCCCAGCTTTTCGGTAACGGACCCCGGGACTTGGGCTCGGAGCGTAATATTAGCGAGGGGGTCTTGTTGCGGTCATATCCTTTCGGTATGAATTCAACTATCCGCTTCCCAACTAAGCTTGCTCTTTCAATGGATACGTCATTCGCCCTGACACCCGGCAAATAAAGTAGCGCAGTAAAAAGAAATAGATTTTTAAGATTCATTGTAGTTCTAAGTGTGTGTTTATTATGAAATGATATATTCATTTGCGTCTATAATGGCTGTGTGTCAAGTAGCGGGATGCAATTTGATACGACGATTTAAAAGTATATAAAACAGAGAGTAACCGATGTGAAGACGAAGGCTATCCTGAGAAAATCTAATTGTTTTGTTTTCTCTGGAATCTGATTGTCAGTGTTTTATTTGTTGATAAACGATGGGTTTGCACATAAAAATCTTAGGGTTTAGGGACTTTAATTTACTTTACAATGCTGTTACTGTCAAATTACCTGTCCGAACCGTTTTATTCTCCGGTAATTGAAGTTCAGAACCCGGTTTGTCGTTTAACTATTCTGATCCGAGAATTGCCGGCTTAGAAGGGAGTAGATGGAACTATCGAGAAACTTACCATTGTAATAATAATTTTCTTTAAAGAATCCTTCCCTGATAAAATTGTTGTTCTCTAAAAGTCTTATTGATTTAGTATTACCAGGATTGCAGTTCGCTTCGACGGAATGTAAATTCATTTTTTTAAACCCATATCTCAGCACGATAGCTAAAGCTTCATGCATTAGTCCCTTTCCCTGGAATTCAGGGAATAACATATATCCGATCTCTGCTCTGAAATGTTCTTTTTGCAGCCGCCAGAATCCAATAGTCCCTATCAATTCGGCATTTCCTTTGACGCTGATTGCCCAATTAACACTATTATTTTGCTTTAACCCCTCCCGTATCGTGTTGATCAGCGAATAAACTTCGTCAAGAGAATTCGGCTTAGCCCGGTCAAGATATTTGATAACCTGATTGTCGGACCGGAGTTTATACAGGGATGGGGCATCTGATAATTCTATTTCTCTAAGCACAAGCCGTTCGGTTCGAAGCTCGGGGAAAGGACGGAAATTCAGATTTAATATCATGTTTCTTTTGGCTTTAAGTTAAGATCTTTTCCTGAATATGTGAAACCAGAGACAAAAAAATAAGCTCCCGATGGGCGAGAGCTCAAACTAACCAATTATAAACCTAAATTAAACGAAAGGGCTGTAGGAGAAGGAGTCGAACCTTCAAGGAGAGGTTAATCCGTTACCGGGTTTCCCAAATTCTCCGCCACCGGGACAAGGAGGTGTGTCTGCCTGTTTCACCATCCTACCGTATTGTGTTGTTGTTTTAAAGAACTATGATACAAATATAACAGCCTGTTTTTTATTTTGCAAATATTTTAACAAAAAAAGTTAAAAAATATTAATTAGTTAAATAATGTTAAAATTATTTGAGTGTTTGATAATTTGATCAACTCGTTTCCTTTCCTTCGCTCTTTTATTCTCGCATCCTGAAATCATCATGAAACAAGTATGTGGGTATAATAAATATAATATGGTTCTGATGAGAGATAGCACATCCGGATCAGGGTATGCCGGCAAATAGGAATTGTGTTCTTAATGACGTTTCAGACTCTGCAATGACTGTTATGTTTGGAAATACTTAGTTTCACTTCTGGAGACCATTTCAGAAACATTCTGTAAAAAAATAAGCTCCCGATGGGCGAGAGCTCAAACTAACCAATTATAAACCTAAATTAAACGAAAGGGCTGTAGGGGAAGGAGTCGAACCTTCAAGGAGTGGTTAATCCGTTACCGGTTTTCCCAAATTCTCCGCCACCGAGACAAGGAGGTGTGTCTGCCAGTTTCACCACCCTACAATATGTTAACGATTTTTTTACCGTTGTTTAATACAAATATAAATGTGTTCGTATATTTGTTGCAAATATTTTAACGAATTATTTTAATTTTTGTTAACTTTTTATTTACTTCGTAAGTATATTAATATCTTTCAAAAAATCAATGGAAAAGAAGAGCGTTAATTCAGAAATTGATAATCTGGACATGCAAATTCTGTCGATACTGATGGAAGACGCGACCATTCCTTATACCGAAATAGCAAAAAAACTGATTGTTTCGGGTGGGACCATTCACGTCCGAATGAAGAAAATGCAGGATCTCGGAATTATCAAAGGATCAAACCTGGTTGTTGATCCCCAAAAAATCGGGTATGATGTCTGTGCATACCTTGGAATATACCTGGAAAAAGGATCCACTTATAAGGATGCCGTTGCCAAGTTGGTGAAAATCAAGGAGATTGTTGAGCTGCATTACACTACAGGAGCATGGAGTATGTTTGCGAAGATCATTTGCAGGGATACTAACCATCTTCGCGAAGTGTTAAATGAGAACATTCAAACCGTGGAAGGAATCTCCAGAACGGAAACCTTTATCTCTCTTGAAGAGAGTATCAAGCGGCAGATAAACCTGGATTTATAACATTTCTTCTTTTCTGATAAAAATAAAAAAAGCCATTCTTTCGAATGGCCTTTTTTATTTTATGGAGTGTGGTCCCTTACTTTTTCACGTACAGGACATCTTTTACTGCTTTTACTACTCTTTCTGCATTTGGTAATGCTTCTTTGATCAGCGTAGGAGCATATGGAAGTGGTACATCTGCTGAAATGACTCTCACTACAGGTGCGTCCAGGTAATCGAATGCATCTTTCTGTACTTTGAATGCTATATCAGTTGAGATTGAAGCAAGAGGCCATGCTTCTTCCACAATAACCAAACGGTTGGTTTTCTTTACAGAGTTAATGATGGTATCGTAATCGATAGGGCGAACTGTGCGAAGATTAATCACTTCTGCATTAATTCCTTCTTTAGTAAGTTCTTCAACTGCCGGATGAACCACTCTCGAAAGCATTTTTCCAAAAGATACGATCGTAACATCCGTACCTTCCTTCTCTACATGCGCTTTTCCGATCTCAATATAATATTCTTCTTCCGGAACCTCACCTTTATCTCCGTACATAAGCTCTGATTCCATGAAAATTACCGGATCAGGATCCACGATAGATTGCTTTAGAAGACCTTTGGCATCATAAGGATTAGAAGGTACAACAACCTTTAATCCCGGGCAGTTAGCATACCAGTTCTCAAAATTCTGTGAATGCTGAGCTCCCAGCTGACCTGCATTTCCGGTTGGCCCGCGAAATACGATAGGCACAGATATCTGGCCGCCGCTCATTGAAAGAACTTTTGCAGCTCCGTTGATGATCTGATCGATGGCTACCAGTGAAAAGTTAAAGGTCATGAATTCTATGATCGGACGAAGGCCGTTCATAGCTGCGCCAGTTCCGATACCAGCAAATCCCAGTTCAGCAATAGGGGTATCAATTACGCGCTTAGGGCCAAATTCATCGAGCATTCCCTGGCTCACTTTATATGCGCCATTGTATTCTGCTACTTCTTCGCCCATTAAGAATATCTTTTCATCTTTACGCATCTCTTCGTTCATTGCTTCACGAAGCGCTTCTCTGAACTGTATTTCTCTCATTGTTTGCTTGAATGATTGTTTGGAACGCAAATATACGCAGGATTGTTAGAGAAACAAGGATGGATTACAGAAGTGTACCGGGAGATAAGTGGTATGACAGTTTAATGGCAAATACGCCACTGGTAAAATAAAAAACGGCGGGTTGAGCCCCGCCGTTCCATTGTTTAATCATTAGATGCCGGTTTAAGCATCCCCTTTTCTTTCCTTTAATTTCTTGTGGAACCCGCCCTTGTGCGATTTCATCTTTTCCTGGCGTTGCGATTTCAGCTCTGCATATGCCTTCTTCTGTTCGCTGTTGAGTATTTTGTTGATCTTTTCATCCGAAGCATCGAACTTCTTTTTCTGCTCGCTGAAAGCTTTTTTACGATCTTCACTTGCCTGGGCCCTTGTCTTCTCCATGTCTTTTGCCCGGTCGAGATTGATCTTGTAAATCTCTGTCTTTTGCTGCTCAGACAAGGCCAGTTTCTTTGCCATGTGATCTGTCATGATCTGAGCCTTTTCTTCCGGAGTCTTTTTTGCCCTTTCGGGTCTTTCCTGCGCATAAGAACCAACTGTGATTCCTGTTAATAGAAGCGCTGCTAAAATGATCTTTTTCATATTGTTATTGTTAATATCTAAGTGTGTGTGTTTAAGCAATAGATAGATTTGGTGGCAGGAGGTTTAAGCATAAAAATGTTAAAATTTGTTAAGAGGCATAGGTTGAGGGTAATTAAGCAGGAAATGACAGATTGCTTTTTATCTTTGCTGTGTTAATCAGATAAGTGTCAATCAGAATGATTTTTAAGATTTCCGCGCTTTGGTCAATCGCTTTATTATGCTGGGTTGGGAACCCGGTAAAGGCCCGGACAAAGCCCCTGTATGATCAGTCAGCTAATGCCGGGGCTGATATTGCCGCTGCGGTAACAAAAGCTGGCAAAGAAGGAAAACATGTTTTTCTTCAGATCGGGGGCAACTGGTGTGTATGGTGCCTGCGGTTTAATAATCTTGTTACGGAAAATGATACACTGAAAAAAGCAATAGACACGGGTTTCGTAACTGTCCATGTAAATTACAGTAAGGAAAACAAGAATGAGGAAGTTCTTGCTTCTTTAGGCTATCCCCAGCGCTTTGGTTTTCCGGTATTTGTGATCCTTGACGGGAAGGGAAGACGTTTGCATACCCAGAACAGCGCTTATCTGGAAGAAGGAGAAGGGCATAGTGCCAAAAAAGTTCTTGAGTTCCTGAGAGCCTGGTCGCCGGATGCATTAAGGCCTGAAAACTACCGGAAATGACGGGATGATTGCCTGTATCCATAAAAAACAATTTTATCAATGAAAATAAGCGTGTTAAAGACTGCTGGAGTATTGTTGTTCTCTGCAGTGATTGGGGTCTGCCATCCGTCATCTGCTCAGGAGAATAAAGTGCTGGCTCCGGAACTCAGAATTTACAGGGAGACTTCTGAAAAGATAAACGACCTGGTCCATACGAAATTGGATGTGAGATTTGATTACGGGAAGAAATATCTCTATGGGAAAGCCTGGATCACGCTTAAGCCGCATTTTTATCCTGCAGATTCTCTCCGGCTCGACGCAAAGGGAATGGATGTCAAAAAGGTTTCGTTAATTGAGGGAACGAAATTATTACCTCTTAAATACACGTATGACGGGAAGTACATCCTGGTCAGGTTAAACCGCACGTACAGCAGGAATGAAAAATATACAGTATTCGTCGATTATGTATCGAAGCCCGATGAACTGAAGGCAACGGGAAGTGCTGCGATATCGGATGCAAAGGGCTTATACTTTATAAATCCGGATGGAAAAGATCCGGATAAACCGGTTCAGATCTGGACGCAGGGAGAAACTGAGGCCTCTTCTGTGTGGTTTCCCACAATCGACAAACCCAATCAAAAAACTACTTCTGAGATCAGTATGACCGTTCCTGGAAAGTATGTCACGTTGTCTAACGGGAAGCTCGTATTACAAAAGAGCAATACGGACGGCACGCGGACGGATACCTGGAAGATGGATCTTCCGCACTCCCCTTATCTGTTCATGATGGCAGTTGGTGATTTCAGAATATACAAAGACAAGTGGAAAGATAAGGAAGTAAACTATTACCTGGAGCCGGCCTATGCCCCCTATGCTAAGGAAATTTTTGGAAACACTCCCGAAATGATAGATTTCTTTTCGAAGAAACTTGGAGTTGATTTCCCCTGGAACAAGTATTCCCAGGTAGTAGTACGGGATTATGTCAGCGGTGCCATGGAAAACACAACGGCTACCCTGCACGGCGAATTTGTGCAGGCCACCCCGCGTGAACTTCTGGATGAGCATAAGGGAGAAGATGTGATCGCCCACGAATTGTTCCATCAGTGGTTCGGCGACTACGTAACTGCCGAGAGCTGGAGCAATCTGCCAATGAATGAATCTTTTGCCGATTTTAGTGAGTTATTGTGGAATGAATATAAGTATGGCAAAGATGCCGGGGATGCCCAGGGATATAAAGCAATGGAATCTTACCTCAATTCTAAGCCGGATTCAGCCAAGCAGCTGATTCGTTTTCACTACCGGGATAAAGAAGACATGTTCGACCTGGTAAGCTACCAGAAAGGGGGCCGTGTCCTGAATATGCTGAGAAATTATATCGGGGAGGACGCATTCTTTAAAGGACTCAACCTTTATTTAAAACAGAACGCCTTTAAAAATGGAGAGGCTCATCAGCTTCGGCTGGCACTGGAAGAGGTGAGCGGGAAAGATCTCAACTGGTTCTTTAACCAATGGTTTTTCAGAAGCGGACACCCTGTTTTAAAAATAGATTACGCCTGGGACGAGGTATCCAAAACCCAGAAAGTGATCCTGCAGCAAACGCAGCAGGGGGATGTGTTTATCCTTCCCTTTGCCGTTGACATCTATGCTGGCGGGAAAAAGATCCGGCATAACGTTTGGATGAGAGAGAAGACGGATACACTGGATTTCGTGGTGCCTGCTAAACCCGACCTGGTAAACGTAGATGCGGAGAAGATCCTTCTTTCGAAAAAGGAGGATAATAAGCCCCTGGAACAGTTTATATACCAGTATTTTAACGCACCACTGTACGTTGACCGGCTGGAGGCTATAGAGTTTTGCACGGAGAAGCAATTGCAGAACGCAGAAGCAAGAAAAGTAATGATCGCTGCGCTAAAGGATAAATCCCATGATCTGAGAATTCGTGTGATCAATGCGCTGGAGCTTGGAAATAATCAGATAAAGGACGCGGCACTGCCGGTATTAAAAGACCTGGCAGCTCATGATCCTAAAACGCTGGTTCAGGCGGCTGCCCTTGGGGCTTTGGCCTCTTTCAGAGATCCGTCTAACCAGGTGTTATTTCAGGCCGGGATGAAAAGCCGCTCGTATGCCGTTCAGGGTGCCTCGCTCCTCGGAATGGCCCTGATCACTCCTGCGGAAGCATACCCTCTTGCAAAAAGCCTCGAAGCAGATAGCAGAGGCGAACTTGCCAAAGCTATCGTTACCGTATATGCGCTGAAGGGAAGTACTGATGACCTGCCCTATGTGGAAAAAGCTTACAATAATGCTGAGCTTCAGTCGAAGGTTGAAATGGCACCGGCATATATAAATCTTCTTTCCCGTGTAAATAATACCACACTGGTTAAAGAGCGGGTAAGCGGCTTTAAAGATTTGGGCATAAAGTATAAACAATACGGCATTGATAAATTTATCCTTTCACTCTTCGAACGTCTGAAGCAGGAGAAAGAGGCGCAGCTTTCATCAGCAAGTCCTGAGGTCAGAGAACAGCTGAACCAGCAGATTGCTGCAATAGTCTCTTCTATCCGCGAACTGCAAAAGTCCACGGAAAGCTAATGCCCGGATATCTTGCCATGTAAGCATAATTCATAAATCAAAAAACGTAATTCTCATGTCGCTCCCTCTTTTTCGTCCTTTTGATCATTTTGATTTTAGCGATTCCACGTGCTTCCTTACCGGTCAGAAAGCTGTTGACCACATAACCGTGTTTCCGGAATGGATGATCGGTCAGTTTGGTCTCTCCGGCAAACCGTTTAAAATGCTCGACGAACGGGTTGTTTCATACAGCGATATCAAAGTTCCTGTGTCGGCGGAAGCTTTGTCTGCTCTCAGGCAGCTGGAATCCGAAATATCAGATG
>JBQGEO010000072.1:0-1506 GCA_052039655.1 Pararcticibacter sp. | reverse complement strand
TTATAAACGTTGAAAAGGTTTTTGTCAAGATGATTCGCGATAGTGGCCGCACTCCGGTAAGAGATAACCGCCTCTGATGAAAAACCGCCCGTAACGAGGGCTATATTCTTTTTCATTGATTCCGTTGGTTTTTTAGAACGCAAATATTGCGGAAAAAAAGGTAAGCAGAAAGAATAAAAGTAAAATTCACTTTTTTATTGCGCGCTGAAGGCGAAAGGCTTACAGGGAAATGTTAAAATAAGAAAGGTGAAGTCCGTTTGGCCCTTCACCTTTTTACGACGGGAAATATCACCCGCCTGAATTGTTTAGCAGCTTTGGACTGCCTTATTCAATAAATGAATATACCGTTAAGGTAGGAAAAATTCAGTTCAGGACATCAGCCTGCTGCCGTTTTTTTATGCACATCTTACACGTGCAGCCTGGCTTTTTTCTCCATCAGCCCTTCCACCGTTTCCTGATACATTTCATCAGGAACGCAGCAGTCTACAGGACATACGGCCGCACATTGCGGCTCTTCGTGAAAGCCCTGGCACTCGGTGCATTTATTAGGTGTTATATAATAGGTATCATCGGCCATAGGGTTGTGGCGCTCCCCGGCATCGGTATGGCTGCCATCCATCAATACTTCAGGTTCTACAATAGGTACAATGCCCGCCTGTTGGCACATAGCCGCGTATCGGGCCAAAAGATGCGTATTGGCGTTAATACATGCATCTGTTGGGATGCCTTTGCCTATGGTAATAACGGCACGCCATTTAGCAAAGCGGTTGCCCAGTTCATAATACTTCGCCAGCCTTTCAGGCAGGCCATCAATTCCTTTAGTAATCTTTTCACCCGGAAAACCGGTCAGTTCCATCGTGCTTTCGTCTACCTTAATGCCGGGGATTATTCCGTTGCGTTTTAGTATCTCCATAAATGGAGTGCCGTCGGCAGTGGTTTGGTAAACTGTTTCATCGAATAAAATAGCTCCGCTAATGGCTTCACTTAACCCAGGAGTGGTCACAATCAGCTCGCGGTATTTGCGGCGATGTTCTTCTGTTTGCGGGATATTAAGTGCAGCAAAACGTTTGTTGCAGGTGCCGGTACTTTCGTCCATAGCAAGCAGCCCCCTGTCTGTATGGATCAGGGCCTGCACGGTTTCAAGTAATTCTTGTGTTTTCATAATGAGGGTAAAATTTTTAAAAACAATACATTTTCCTGTGTTTTAATATCGTACGTAAATGACCAACCGATGAACAAAGATCAATTTTACCCAGAGTTTAATGATGAAAACCTGGACAGAGATAAAAAAATGAAAGATGAGCTGAATGAAGAGTCAGCCGCTCAAGACTTAAAATATGATCCGGAAACTGATAGTTACGAAATTGAGGTGGACGGTGACGATCCGGACTATGATCCGCCGGCATTATTTGATACAGCAGCACCTGGTGGCAGCGACTTTGATTCGAGCTATGATGAGGCAAACCCTTATGATACCCGTGGCGAATATGATAAAAACCGTTCGAT
>JBQGEO010000071.1:0-5181 GCA_052039655.1 Pararcticibacter sp. | reverse complement strand
AATCGGAGCTAAACTTCAAACAACCGGAAAGCTTTGGTGCCAAAGTTCCGCGTCGTCTTATTTTTTAATATACATTAGTCCTGATCTTCAGCATCAATATAACGTTTTGTGATCGGAGCGTACGAGTCGATCCGCCTGTCGCGGAGGAACGGCCAGTGTGTACGGTAGCGATCCGACTTTGTCATATCCAGCTCGTGTACATAAACCTCTTCTTCTTTATGTGAAGCCTGATAAAGCACTGAGCCAAAAGGGTTCGCTATAAATGAACCTCCCCAGAACTTCATGTGTCCTTCATCACCCACTCTGTTTACACTCACCACATAAACGCCGTTTGCCACGGCATGGCTTCTCTGAATGGTCTGCCATGCGTTATATTGTTCAGTATTTGTATCAATATCCTGAGAAGATGCCCAGCCTATAGCTGTCGGGAAAAACAGGATTTCAGCGCCCATCAGTGAGGTAATACGAGCTGCTTCCGGATACCACTGATCCCAGCAGATAAGCACACCGATTGTCGCGTATTTTGTCTTAAACACTTTATATCCGATATCACCGGGAGCGAAATAAAATTTTTCATAATAACCCGGATCGTCAGGAATGTGCATCTTTCTGTATTTACCAAGATAACTGCCATCGGCATCGATTACCGCTGTAGTATTATGATACAGGCCCTGGGTACGTTTCTCGAACAATGAAGCAATTATCACTACATTCAGGTCTTTCGCCACTTCTGAGAGAGCAGCAGTTGACGGCCCCGGTATACTTTCGGCGAGCAGGAAGTTATCATAATCCTCTACATCACAGAAATAAAGAGAGGTGAATAATTCCTGAAGACAAATGATCTCCGCCCCTTTTGATGCTGCTTCCTTTACCTTAACAATTGCTTTTGCGAGATTTTCCTCCTTGCTGGCAGTACAGGTCGTTTGTACAATTCCAACTTTCACATTCTGATTCATAAGACTTTATAGTTTGATGTAAGTCTGCGGTATTCCTGTCATTAAGGCTGCAAAGGTAAGAAATTAGGCTAAATTTCTATCTTAAATCCCCCTATTTGATAATCAGATGAAATTTCTATTTTAGAGAAATTAAACACTGGAAAATCAACAAATTCAGCTGAAGAGGGTTAATAAGTAAATTTAGCGGTATATGCTGCAGGGATCTAAAGAAAAACAACAAAAAGCTCCTGAAATCCGGGATGAGGTTTTCAGGGAAGAAATCAACAAAGTGTCCGACTTTAAGTTCGGCACGAAGGTGGCCGGTGTTTTCGATGATATGGTAAGCCGCTCGGTTCCATATTATGATGAAATGCAGAGGATGATCTCAGAACTGGCAGCAGATCATGCACAAAAAGGAACAAACGTATACGACCTGGGATGTTCCACTGGCACGACGATGATCGGGATGAACACTACCATCTCTGAGGATATTCGTTTTGTTGGGATAGACGAGTCACCGCAAATGCTGGAAAAGTGCAATGAGAAACTTAAAGAAGCCGGTTTTACCCGTCCGTATGACCTCATCGCAGCTAATATGCACGACAGCTTCAAAGTTGAAAATGCCTCGGTAGTTGTCCTTTGCCTCACGCTTCAGTTTATAAGGCCTGTAGCACGCGAAAAAGTACTCAGAACGGTCGTCAACGGCCTGGTGCCCGGAGGCGTACTGATCCTTGTTGAAAAAATCCTGGCCGAGGAAAGCTTGTTTAACCGTAACTTCATTAAGTATTATTACGACATGAAGCGCCGCAATCATTACAGCGAGCTTGAAATCTCACAGAAAAGGGAGGCCCTTGAAAATGTGCTCATCCCTTACAAGTTGAGCGAAAACATCCTGATACTCAGAGAGGCAGGATTCTCTCATTGCGAAACGTTCTTCAAATGGTACAATTTCTCGGGTGTAATTGCTATAAAAAACTAACATGATTGCTATCGGCAACTTCTTTTTTAAGTACAGAAATTTCCTGTTCATCTTCCTTTACCTGGCATTGTTCATTCCCTCCCGCAAAGTATTTACCCCGGAGGCGATGGGACCCAATTACTATATCTGGCCGATTGTGCTGGGTCTTTTTATTACAATTTCGGGGCAGCTCATCCGGGGATTGACCATTGGGCTGGCCTATATTGAACGCGGCGGTAAAGACAAAAAAGTATATGCAAATAACCTGGTAACAGAGGGTGTGTTTAACCACTGCCGGAACCCCCTTTATGTCGGCAATATCCTGATGCTCCTTGGCGTGGGAATTTTATCTAACTCACTTCTTTTTCTGGCCGTATTTATGCCGCTCTTCCTGTTTATTTACCAGGCTATTGTACTGGCTGAAGAGAACTTTCTGCGTAATAAGTTCGGGAATGATTTTAACGTATACTGCAGCAGGGTGAGCCGCTGGCTTATCAACTTCAAAGGCCTGGGAGCAACCATGAAAAGTATGCGCTTTAATGCCAGGAGATGGATCCTTAAAGAATATAACACCCAGTATGTATGGCTGGTGGGGATCACGCTCCTGCTCCTGTTAAACTATCCGGATGTGACACGGACAGACACGGATCTGCGGAATATCCTGATAATCTTTACTCTGGTTGTTCTTACAGTTGTATATCTCGTGATAAAATATCTGAAAAAGTCGGGCAAAATGACTGCATAACCTCTTCTTTTTCCGTCTACAGATACGTTATTGTGCTGGTCTGATTTCAGCAAAGAACAATCAGCAAAAAAAATAAAACCTATTTCCTTATAAATTTATTTGATAATAGCGGCAACGAATCTATATTTGGCGTTTAACTAACTTGTAACTAACAGAAAAACCAATCGATGGATCTATTTTACAATAATCTAATTTACATTATCCCTTGTCTGGGTCTAGTAGGAATCCTTGTCATGTTGTCAAAGTCGGGATGGGTAAGCAGGCAGGAAACAGGAGACGAAACCATGAACACCCTTGCCGGATATATAGCAGCCGGGGCAATGGCTTTTCTAAAGGCAGAATGGAAAATATTATCTTACTTCGCAATCGTTGCCGGAGCCCTTTTAGCATGGTCAGGCACACTTGTGGAGACTTCAAGCTGGCTTATTTCTATAGCATTTTTAATAGGTGCCTTTACCTCCGCGTTAGCTGGTTATATAGGGATGAATATCGCGACCAAAGCGAACGTCAGAACAACACAAGCTGCCAGGACAAGTCTTGCACGGGCGCTTAAAGTGTCGTTTACGGGAGGAAGTGTAATGGGACTGGGAGTTGCTGGTCTTGCTGTATTAGGACTGGGTACCCTTTTCATCGTATTCTACCAGATATATGTAGTACAGACCGGAGGCAGCGTGAACGGCCCCGGGATGCAGAAAGCCCTTGAAGTTCTTGCCGGATTTTCTATTGGAGCGGAATCGATTGCGCTGTTCGCCCGGGTCGGCGGAGGCATCTATACCAAAGCAGCAGATGTGGGTGCTGACCTGGTGGGTAAAGTAGAAGCCGGTATCCCGGAAGATGATGTCAGAAACCCGGCCACGATAGCAGATAACGTGGGTGATAATGTAGGGGACGTAGCCGGTATGGGTGCCGACCTTTTCGGATCATACGTGGCCACGATCCTTGCGACAATGGTGCTCGGGAGGGAAATCGTATCAAATGACAGTTTCGGAGGGATCGCCCCTGTACTGCTTCCTATGCTGATAGCAGGCCTAGGTTTGATTTTCTCTATTATCTCCACCTATTTTGTACGGATTAAAAATGAAACGGACAGTGTCCAGAATGCCCTGAATACTGGCAACTGGATGTCGATCGTTCTTACAGCCATAGCCTCTTATTTTGCAGTTCGCTGGCTGCTTCCCGATACTATGAGCATCCGCGGCGTCAGCTTTGACAGTACGGATGTGTTCTTAGCCATCATGGTGGGACTGGTAGTCGGCACTTTGATGAGTATTATTACGGAGTATTATACTGCGATGGGCAAAAGGCCGGTCAACTCGATTGTAAGCCGCTCGGGTACAGGCCATGCAACGAATATCATCGGAGGTATTTCTGTGGGCATGGAATCAACACTGATGCCGGCGCTGGTGCTGGCCCTGGGCATTTACGGTTCCTATTACTTTGCCGGGCTTTACGGAGTTGCTATTGCCGCGGCAGGAATGATGGCGACTACAGCGATGCAACTGGCGATCGATGCTTTTGGCCCGATTGCTGATAATGCGGGCGGAATAGCAGAAATGAGTAAGCTGCCTGAAGAAGTCCGTAAACGGACCGACAACCTGGATGCTGTGGGAAATACGACGGCTGCTACCGGAAAGGGATTTGCGATCGCATCGGCTGCCCTTACCTCTCTGGCCCTGTTTGCAGCTTTCGTGGGCATCGCCGGAATTAATTCTATTGATATCTATAAAGCAAACGTCCTTGCAGGGTTGTTTGTAGGAGGAATGATCCCTTATATATTTTCTTCACTGGCTATCGCGGCTGTTGGCCGTGCCGCCATGGATATGGTGCAGGAAGTGCGCAGGCAGTTCCGGGAAATTCCGGGGATTATGGAGTATAAGGCAAAGCCCGAATACGAAAAGTGTATTGAGATCTCAACTAAAGCTTCTATCCGTGAAATGTTATTACCAGGCGCTATAGCACTTATCGTACCGGTGCTGGTAGGATTTACACTTGGTCCCGAAGTTCTTGGCGGATTACTTGCCGGAGTAACGGTATCGGGCGTATTGCTGGGAATGTTTCAATCGAATGCCGGAGGTGCATGGGATAACGCGAAAAAATCCTTTGAAAAAGGTGTTGATATAAAAGGAGAAATGTTCTATAAGAATTCTGACCCGCACAAGGCATCGGTGACCGGGGATACTGTCGGAGATCCTTTTAAAGACACTTCCGGCCCTTCCATGAATATCCTGATCAAGTTGATGTCAATCGTTTCACTTATTATCGCTCCGCATATTTCATCTGCTCCGCATGCGGCAGAAGCAATGAATAAGACAGGAAAAGAAAAGACATTTGTTTCAGTAGAAAAAAGGTCAGCAGATAAAACAGATCAAAAAGCAGAAAAGGCAATTTCATTTAACAAAATGCTTGCGGATTAATATGAGAGTTACTATTGAAACCATCAAAACCCTCACATTCTTCTAGCTTTGCAACAATTCTTACGGTAAATACATGAATAAGGCAGCTTTTTTATGTATTTACCTTCTTTTTTAAAAAGAAAAAGCATT
>JBQGEO010000070.1:0-3151 GCA_052039655.1 Pararcticibacter sp. | reverse complement strand
AGGCAAAGAGATAATCTTGGCCTGTTCCTTGAGAATTCAAAAATCTCCGTAAATGGCACCGATTCTATTAAAAATGCCTCTGTAAGTGGTTCAGTTACCGACCGTGAGCAGAACGAAGTTGAAGCGATGATCAGGCCGCAGACGCAAACGATCATGAAGCTTAATGATGAATTCCGCGGAAAGCCGAAAGATGAAGCCTATAAAAAAGCGTCTGATAGCGTCACGCATCTCGTCGCCAAAAACAAGGCCATCTATCTGGACTTTGCTAAAACGCATCTCAATTCTTACATGGGGCTGTATGTCTATAATATAAATGTATTGGGGAATAGATTTGAACCAAAACAGGTTGGTCGTGTCTTATATGACCAGTTCTCAGAGGAGCTTAAATCTACTGAACTCGGGAAAAGTACGCTTAAAAAGATAGAAGCTGCTGAACGGCTCGAAACCGGGATCAAAGCCACTGATTTCACTCAGAACGATCTGAACGGGAAGCCCTTCACTCTTTCTTCCTTAAGAGGAAAATATGTACTAGTAGATTTCTGGGCGAGTTGGTGCGTGCCATGCCGTGCAGAAAACCCCAATCTGGTAAAGGCTTACCAGGAACTCAAAGGCAAAAACTTTGAAGTAGTCGGAGTATCCCTCGACCAGGGAAAAGCTGCCTGGGAAACGGCTGTTAAAACTGATAACCTTCCCTGGATCCATGTCTGCGACATGAAGGGCTGGAAGAACGATGTTGCTGTGCTATATGGCATCAATTCTGTTCCGCAAAATATTTTGATCAACCCGGAAGGAGTGATTATTGCAAAAAATCTCAGGGGAGAACACCTGACCGAGCGTCTTAAAGCGCTCATTAAATAAAACAAAAGACAATTCTATGAAACTAAAAACAAGCCTCGCTGTGCTGCTTACCTTATCGGTAAGCGCCGGCATGGCACAAGACAAATTCGAGATCAGCGGAAAGCTGTCTGCAGCAGGAAAAGACAAGAAGGTTATCCTTAGCTACGTGAACAGTGCAGGAAAGAGCGTTAAAGATAGTGCCCTCCTGAAGAATGGTACGTTCTCCATTAGCGGAACGACAGCTTTTGCTAACAGAGCTTATCTGGAACTCCAACCCTTAAAAAGAGATACGACCAAGCGCTGGCCTAAGCCCGATTTCCAGGAGTTTTATCTTGAGAAAGGAAAATACGCGGTTAAGGGAACGGATAGTATGGCTACGGCTTCGATAAGCGGCACTAAATCCCAGGCTGAGTATCTCCAATATCAGCAAGAGATAGGTGTTCCGCATAAGGAATACCAGAAGCTGACTGCCCGGTTCATGAAAGCGCGCTCTGCAAAGGACAGCGTGGAGATGAAAAAAATATCAGCGGAGGCCAAGCCGGTCATGGCGCGCATGGAAGCGAATCTCGACTCATTCATCTTCAGTCACCCTGATTCTTATGTAGCGCTCGACGCAGTTAACGACAATAAGACGATGGTGATCGATCCGGCTACCTTCGACCGGTACTATACCCCCTTCAGCAAACGAGTCATGGCCAGCTTTAGCGGGAAAAAGCTGACCGCCAAATACGAAAAGGCGAAGCAAATAGCAATTGGTAAAACCGTCGACTTTGCCCAAACGGATGATAAAGGCCAGGAATTTAAATTATCGTCTTTGAGAGGTAAGTATGTCCTGGTTGACTTCTGGGCAAGCTGGTGCGTTCCCTGCCGGGCAGAAAACCCGAACTTGCTGAAGGCGTATAAGCAATTCAAAGATAAGAATTTTGAAATCGTGGGGGTTTCCCTGGATGAAACCAAAGCTGCCTGGCTTAATGCGGTAAAGTATGATGGTATGCCCTGGATTCAGGTAAGTGACCTGAAAGGCTTTAAAAGTGACATTGCTGTTAAATATGGCATTTCCGCAATTCCGCAGAACTTCCTGGTAAATCCGGAAGGAGTGATCATCGCAAAAGATCTTCGGGGAGAGGATGTAGACAAAAAACTTGCGTCTTTCATTAAATAGATTTAAAGCCCGGCAATGGGCCGGGTTTCATTAACTACCTTATAGTACCTTTATCGTTTTCGTTGTTTTAGCTATTTTTGTTGCTGATATTCCTGTCGTCTTACCGGTATATTAAAGCTGAAATGCCCGTCAGATGTATTGTCTTTATCTCACTCCTTAATTCCATAACTTCGGACCGATAATCTCCATGACGCAGATCTGTTTAAGCTCTAAAAACTTCGCAGATCGTTTAATACAGTGGATTTTCGCTTAGGTTAATACTGTGTTTCCTGACCTGTTTTCTTGCATGAACATGCCGATATTGCATGAAATAAAATAGGAAGGCTACCTGTTCGCAACACCTGTCGGTTGAATAAAAAAATCCCTAAACCCCTCTCGCAAATTTTTTCTTTAAAATTCCCGCAACCTTCGCCCTGGCTTTTTCGTAAGCGTCAGATGGCGAGGAATAAATTCTTGTCAGACTGCAGATTGCAGCCATGAACAAGCATGAATTTCAGTTTGGTGAAAAACGGTAGACTGTCCCAGGCAGCCAAAAGACTTAGAAAAAGTAGAAATAAAAATAGATGAGACAGGTAGACTCAACAAAAAGGAGAAAGGCAAAAGGTATAGTCTTGTTCGCCTTATTATGTATCGGTACCCTATTTAGCAGTAGCGCGTATGCCCAGGCGTCCTGGGCCGACTATGCGATCGACGGGTTAATCACGTCACGAACATACAGCGAATTAAAGCCCAATTCAGTTTTGCTGCAGACGTACATGGAGAATAAAACCAGTTGGGGGGCATACCTCGAGTCCAATAATGCAACTGGGATTTATTATGCAGTAGAATCAAATGCTACACGAAGTTTTCTTTCCCGCGTTGATGGAGGAATATATTATTACTCAATTCAGGGGTTCATTCCCAGGATGATACTGACGGGTAGTGGTTGGGGTTGGAAGAATGCATATCTGGGTACAACGCCGGGAACTACCTATATTTTCTGCGGTTGGAGGGATTGGAAATTTGCCGGGAGATGGCAAGGAATCTCATCATATGCGAGAGTTACTACACCTGTCCAAATTGAAAGTATAACCCGTAATGGATATTTACAGAACAGTGCTGATGATCAGGTTGTTTTTAAGGTTACGTTTACAGGCCGGATTTTGGGATTAA
>JBQGEO010000069.1:0-3959 GCA_052039655.1 Pararcticibacter sp. | reverse complement strand
GAGATGATGTAAAGGATGATATCCTTTGCACCAACACCTTTTCTCAACTCTCCGTTAACCTCAATCTTCATGGTTTTAGGTAGCGATTGCTGCAAACATTGCGTTGCAAAAACCTGCTCTACTTGCGAAGTACCAATACCAAAAGCGATAGCCCCAAAAGCGCCGTGGGTTGAAGTATGCGAGTCGCCGCAAACAATGGTTGCACCCGGCTGTGTGATTCCGTTTTCTGGTCCCACAACGTGTACAATCCCATTTTTCTGGTGGCCAAGCCCCCAATGCCTGATTCCGTAAGCGTCTGCATTTTCCTCGAGCGCTTTCAGCTGATTCGCAGAAAGGGGATCAGCCACGGGCAGGTGCTGATTGATGGTTGGTGTATTATGATCTGCGGTTGCAAATGTTCTTTCCGGATATAATACCGGGATTCCACGGGTCTTTAAACCCAGGAATGCTACCGGACTGGTGACTTCGTGGATTAAATGGCGATCAATAAATAACACATCCGGGCCGCCTTCAATGCTACGTACCACATGCGAATCCCACACCTTGTCAAATAATGTCTTGCTCATTTCTTAATCAAAATTATATTGTTTCTTAAACGGATCTCATCTGTGAAGAGATATATCTATACAAATTTATTCAGGGCATCGAGGTATGCATTTGCAGACGCTCTTACGATATCGGTGCTGAAGCCGTAACCCATGTATGATTTATCATTATGGATCACTCTCATATCTACTTTACTTACATCGTCACTTCCCCCTTCGATTGCATGGATATTAAACTCTTTAATTTCCACATGATTGCCGAGTATGCTCTCTATCGCCTTTATCGTAGCGCTCACGGGGCCGTTGCCTGACGCCGTAGCTTCAATGTCTTCTCCTTTGTAATTTAGTTTTACTACGGCCTGAGGGTTTGTTTCCTCGCCGCAGACAACTTTCAGCGACTGGATTTTTACACCGTTTTTGTAGGTGGTGTCATTTCCATTGCCCATCAGTAAAAGGAGATCATCGTCTTTAATTTCTTTTTTCTTATCGGCCATTTCCAGGAAGCGCTCATAGGCATGGTCCAGATCGATACGATCTACAGAGTACCCAAGGCGTTCAAGGTGATGCTTAAGAGCATGCCGGCCGCTGCGGGCTGTCAGGATAATCTCGGACTGGTCGATACCAACGTCTTCCGGATTTATGATTTCATAAGTCTCCCGGTGTTTCAGTACACCATCCTGGTGGATGCCCGAGCTGTGGGCAAATGCGTTTTTGCCGATAATTGCTTTGTTGGGCTGCACCGGCATCCGCATCATGCGGCTTACCATCCCGCTTAACTTATATAGGTGCTGTGTGTTTATCTTGTTGTGAAGATTCAGAGACCGGTGTGTTTTAAGGATCATCACTACCTCCTCTAAAGAGGTATTCCCTGCCCGTTCTCCGATACCATTAATTGTACATTCTACCTGACGGGCTCCATTCTGGAGGCCAGCCATGCTGTTTGCTGTAGCAAGGCCAAGATCGTTATGGCAGTGTACTGAAATAATGGCCTGATCAATATTTTTTACGTTTTCTTTCAGAAAGCGGATTTTCGCTCCATATTCTTCCGGCAGACAATATCCGTTTGTGTCGGGGATATTGACTACAGTTGCACCCGCCGCAATGACGGCTTCGATCATTTGGGCCAGATAAACATTATCGGCCCTGCCTGCATCTTCTGCATAGAACTCGACATCTTCAACAAACTTCTTCGCGTATTTTACAGCTTCTACAGCTCGTTCCAGGATCTCTTCCCTTGTACTGTTGAACTTGTATTTAATATGCATATCTGAAGAGCCAATGCCGGTATGTATGCGCGGATGTTTTGCGTATTTTAACGCTTCGGCTGCGAGATCAATGTCTCCCTTTTTTGCACGACTCAGTGCGCAAATGATAGGCTCGCGAATTATTTTTGACAGTTCAATCACACTTTGGAAATCACCCGGACTGGAAATAGGAAACCCAGCCTCAATAATATCTACACCCAGCGATTGAAGAGCTTCCCCTATAATGATCTTTTCAGGTGTTGTAAGCTGAGAACCCGGTACTTGTTCTCCGTCGCGAAGTGTTGTATCAAAAATAAATATGCGGTTAGAATCGTGTAACATATTCTTGTTTTGTTCCCCGGCTTGCCGGGCTAAGCTTAAGTACTGTTTTGAAATAGAATTAAGTATATATTAATTCGTACTGTAATGATAACAGAGGACAGGAAGTATGACTACTGCCTGTCCTTTAATGATGGCTTATGCCTCTACTGATTGATTTTCAGGTCTCAGACTTCTTACAGTTTTTCCGGCCTGCCATAATTCGCTTTCACGCAGTTCTGTTAATTCTGCTTCAAGCTTTTCACGGTAATCAGGCTGGCTGTTAAGATCGATTGACCTTTGTGATTCTTTTCCGGTAGCAACACTTTCGTATAGCTCTTCAAATACGGGTTTGGTAGCGTCTTTGAACTTCTTCCACCAGTCGAGAGCTCCGCGTTGTGCTGTGGTTGAACAGTTGGCATACATCCAGTCCATTCCGTTTTCTGCTACCAGGGGCATAAGAGACTGTGTTAACTCTTCCACTGTTTCATTGAATGCTTCAGACGGAGTATGTCCTTTGCTGCGTAATACTTCGTATTGTGCAGCGAAGATACCCTGGATACAGCCCATCAAAGTTCCGCGCTCACCTGTAAGGTCACTGAATACTTCTTTCTTAAAGTCTGTTTCGAAAAGATACCCGCTGCCAACAGCGATACCAAGAGCTACAACTCTTTCCCATGCCTTGCCAGTTGCATCCTGATAGATAGCGAAGCTTGAATTTAAGCCACGGCCTTCCAGGAACATCCTGCGTAAAGAAGTACCTGATCCTTTTGGTGCAACCAGGAATACGTCAACGCCTGCTGGAGGGATGATACCAGTCTGCTCGTTGAAGGTGATTCCGAAGCCATGAGAAAAGTATAGAGCCTTACCTGGAGTTAAATGTTTCTGTACTGTAGGCCAGAGCTCGATCTGTGCTGCATCGCTAAGAAGGTAACAAATGATTGTTCCTTTTTCCAGAGCTTCTTCAATTTCGAAAAGAGTTTCACCGGGAACGAAACCGTCACGAACAGCTTTATCCCAGGATTTTGAGTTTTTACGCTGACCAACAATAACGTTAATTCCATTATCTTTTTGATTAAGCGCTTGTCCCGGCCCCTGAACACCGTAGCCAATTACCGCTACTGTTTCGCTTCTAAGGACTTCCTGTGCTTTTGATAACGGAAACTCTTCGCGGGTTACTACATTTTCTTCAACACCGCCGAAATTTAATTTTGCCATGATTCTTTGTTTTGAACTTTTGCTTTTGTTTATGATTATTAGCTATCAGCTGTCAGCCTTTAGCGATTAGCTATTGGCTATCAGGTTTCTGTATAACTTTTAAATTCTGAACACCCTTCAGGTAAATATTTTAGTACTTATAACTTACATTGTGAAGACCTTATCGCGGCTGTTAAGATACTCATTTTCCACAATTTCAGGAGCTGGTTCTGTTCTCTCGAACTCCCTTAGCTTGCAATTGAAACCTTCACTGTCTTTTATAATTGCAATCCTAGCGCTTCTCACAAATTCAATCAGGCCATAGGGCTGTAAAGCTTTGATCAGATTGTCGGTCTCTTCCCTGTGTCCGGTTGTTTCGAATACAGTATAGTCTTTTCTGATCACCACCGCCCGTGCGCCGTTTTCACGAAGAAGACGCTCTACCAGTGCCTTTTCTGCAATGGTGTCTGTGGGGACTTTATATAAGGCCATTTCCTGCCAGATGACATCTTCGTTAGTATTGTAATATACTTTCAGGACTTCTACCTGTTTTTCGATCTGCCGTGACACTTTTCTCACCACTTCTTCCGTTTCCGTGATCACAATATTGAAACGATGGATGCTTTCGATCTCAGAAGGGGAGGTGTTCAGGCTG
>JBQGEO010000068.1:0-3630 GCA_052039655.1 Pararcticibacter sp. | reverse complement strand
AGCCTTTATATTACTGCGAATTTTAAAGAAACTCAGCTGGAAAAATTAAGAACAGGTCAGAAAGTACATGTAGAAGTAGACGCTTTTCCTGACGAAAAAGTGGATGGTACTGTATACAACTTCTCTCCGGCAACGGGCGCCAAATTTTCTTTACTTCCTCCGGATAATGCGACAGGAAATTTCGTGAAGGTCGTTCAACGGGTTCCGGTAAAGATTAAAATGAAAGCAGATAAAGAACTGATGGATCGGTTGCGCCCCGGAATGAGCGTGAAAGTTTCCGTTATCACTGATTAGAAATAATGGCTGAAAAAGGATTAAAGAAGTGGGTAATTACAATTACTGTAATTGTTGCCGCACTTCTGGAGTTAATTGATACCACAATCGTAAACGTTTCTATTCCCCAGATACAAGGCAACCTGGGAGCTACACTTGAGGACGTTGCGTGGATATCTACTGGCTATGGGGTAGCCAACGTTATTATTCTTCCTATGTCGTGATGGCTGGGGAACAGGTTCGGGAGAAAGAACTATTTTCTTGCGTCGATCATTATATTTACGATCGCTTCTTTCCTCTGCGGAAACGCCGCAACACTATCGGAACTCGTAATCTTCCGTATCCTCCAGGGACTGGCAGGCGGCGGGCTTATCTCCAATGCACAGGCTATTTTGCTTGAAACCTGGCCCCCTGAAGAAGTAGGGATCGCAACTGCGCTTTTTGGTCTTGGAGCTGTAGTAGGACCAACGGTGGGTCCTACAATCGGAGGATACATCACAGACCATTTTTCATGGCCCTGGATCTTCTACGTAAATATCCCGGTCGGTATCCTGGCGGCCTATTGCACGTATATGTTTGTCAGGCCCACTGCAAAAGTCGGGAAAGACCAGCCGGTAGACTGGTGGGGTATTCTGCTGCTGGCAATAGCTGTAGGAAGTTTGCAGACAGTCCTGGAAAAAGGAGAGAGTGAAGACTGGTTCGCTACAGGATACATCATCGTACTTACAGCCAGCTCTGTAATCGGGTTCCTGCTATTCATTTGGCGGGAGCTTAGCACCAGCCATCCGATCGTGAACTTCAAAATCATGCGCCACCGGAGCTTTTCAATCGGGATGTTCACCTCCTTTATATTGGGATTGGGTTTGTATGGTTCGATGTTCATATTCCCTGTATTCTGTCAGACCCTGCTGGGGTTCTCCGCACAGCAAACCGGTGAATTGCTTTTCCCGGGGGGACTTGTTACTATCGCTATGATGCCTTTTGTGGGCATCATGCTGAAAAAAGGGATTCCGGCTCAATTTATGGCTACCGCGGGACTTACACTATTCTTTGTGTTTTCATTCATGCTGAGTAAGTCAACCCTCTCGTCAGGAACAAGCGATTTCTTCTGGCCGCTGGTGGTAAGAGGATTGGGGATGTCTCTGCTTTTTGTTCCGCTGACTACCCTGGCGATCCAGGATCTTCGAGGCAATGAAATCGGACAGGGTACCGGATTAAACAACATGATGAGACAACTGGGCGGATCATTTGGTGTTGCTGCCATTACTACTTTCATTCATGTCAGGCAGGGAGCCCATCGCAATATTCTCCTGGAAAATATCAATGATTATAACCCCGCCTATGTTACCCGCTTTAACGCGATGGTACAAAACTTCATGGCTAAGGGCTATACTGCACTTGATGCTCAGCATGCTGCCATCAAAGCCATCGAAGGCACTGTTATGAAACAAACCATGCTTCTCACGTATACCGATGCATATTGGATTGTTGGTTTTATCCTTCTCTGTTCTATACCGATGATCTACCTGCAGAAGTTTAAAAAGAATGTGCAGATGCCAGTAGATGCGCACTAAAAAAAACCGTCGTATGAAGCCTATCATACGACGGTATCCCAAATTACAATTAAAAACCTTTGCCTCTTTTGCTGCACTTCTCACCAGAGATCGTGACGCCGGGAATTTGCTTCAGCTAAAGGGCGGTTAACCTTATAGCTAAGTTACGAAAAACTTTCTTTTTCTAAATACCTAAAAGAAGGTTTTTTTAAATTGCAAAGCAGGCTGTATACTAATAAATTACTTTACCGGTGGCAGTAACAAGGGATGCTATCCTAACCGCATCAAAAATCCGTTCTTCCCTTGTTCCCATCTTGATCAGCGAATCTTCATGTGCATTCACACACATTTCGCATCCGTTTACTGCAGAAACAGCCAGGCTCATCAATTCGAAAAACTCCTTCCCTGTCACTGGTCTCGCCATTATCTGCATACGGATCCTTGCGGGGATCTGCGTGTATTTTTCCTTCTGAGTAAAATGCCTGAACCTGTAGAAAACGTTATTAGACGAAAGTAAAGAGGCACATGCAGCTGCTTCCGCAATATCTTCTGCGGATGCACCGTTTTCAGAAGCAAAGCCACTATAGAAATCAATCAGCGGTTTATTTATATTGTTTATAGCTGTGCAAACTCCGATAAGCCCGATTTCCTTTGCGCTTAGATGCTCTGATGTAAGTGTGCTTGTAAGATTGACCTTTAAATCTCTCAAATACCTGGATTCACCCTTTTCAAGGAGATTAAGGCTTTCATTCCGATAAGTACCGTCAACTTTGATACTTTCCAATAGTTCTTTAATCACTTCTGCTGTTTCGCTCATTTTATAAAGTTAAAAGGTTAAAAAAAATCCCCTTAATAAGGGGATTTTAGCATTCAGCTACAAGCTTATCAGCAAACAGTTTCCTGCTGACAGCTGGTTGCTGACAGCTTTTAATTATGCTTTGATTGTTTCCTGTCCTTTTTCCCAGTTGCAGGGGCAAAGCTCATCTGTCTGTAAGCCGTCGAGAACACGCAATACTTCTTTAACGTTACGCCCAACATTTAAATCGTTTACAGAAACCCAACGAACGATTCCCTGGGGATCAACGATGAATGTTGCACGGTATGCGATCTTTTCAGTTGGCTCAAGAATACCTAAATCCTCAGCCAACGACTTTGAAGTATCCGCAAGCATTGGGAATTTAAGATCCTGAAGATCTTCATGATTATTCCTCCACGCAAGGTGAACAAACTCTGTATCTGTTGAAGCTCCGATCAGGCGTGCATCTCTGTCACGGAATTCACCATATGACTTGTTAAACTCTGCAATTTCAGTAGGGCATACAAAAGTAAAATCCTTTGGCCACCAAAACATCACAGTCCAAACATTATCTTCGTTAGTAAGATAGTCTGAAGTGATAGTTTCAAACTCTTTACCTTTTTCTCTGCTTACAACTGCTTTTTTTTCGAAAGCCGGAAACTTTTGACCGATTGTTATCATAACTAAATATTTTTTAATCTGGCGCAAAGATACCGCTACAGGGCCTCCTATTCAATAAAAGGGGACTGTTTCTCCATTCTTTTTATCAATAGCACATAGACAAAATCTATAGCATCTGTATTAATATTTCTTAATCAGGTTATTAAGAATTCCTTTGTCTGCTTCAGAAAGGCGGGGACTCAGGTCTGTTTGTACAAAATGCAATTTAAAAGCTCTGATTGCTGCAACTGAATCTTTTGTATCATATCCTATCATTCTTAGCGCATGCAAACTGTTGAAGCCTGCGGGAACCGTTTCAACTATCATATCGGGCCAGTAGCCAAATCC
>JBQGEO010000067.1:0-2413 GCA_052039655.1 Pararcticibacter sp. | reverse complement strand
AGATATCAATGTGATGAGAAATAACGTGATCAGAGCAAACCGCATCTCGCACTACGGACGTAATATGTATGATGTCGCAGGCATTTACACCTTATCAGCTCAGCCCGGGTCTTCCATTATTGAGAATTACGTAGACAGTATTTACAAGGCGCCTTATGCCCACGATCCTCATCACTGGTTCTATCTGTATACAGATGAAGGATCTGCTTATTTCAATGTTAAAGACAATTGGTGTCCCGCCGGGAAGTTCCTCCAAAATGCAAACGGTCCCGGAAATGTCTGGGAGAATAATGGACCTCAGGTGGCAGACAGCATTAAACTGGCAGCCGGACTTCAGGCAAAGTATAAACACCTGCTGAAGTACAGGGTTCCGGTTAAGGGAGAGATTAATTCTATATATGAACATATAGAAGGGCAGGGATCCAGACCAAGAGCTATTGAGCTGACATGCAAGGATGGGTATGCACTGGATCTTGCTTTTGTAAAAGATGTTTGCAGGCAGCATGGTATAGCGTCCAATTCGATTTATCAATGGAATAATCATATTGTCATCTTCGACGACTTTCTGAATGATTCGGAGAAGATGCAGAAGAAGCTTACTGCGAGATTTCCGGATGCAGAAGTAAAGGCTTATGATGCCCCCTTCTATTCATTTAAAAAGAAAGAACATTGCTCCGGTAAAGGTGCCGCTTCCGAATGGGAGAATATATTGCTCACGGCCAATCTCGTAAAAGATGAACATCTGCAAAAGGAGTATATGGACTATCACGCTTCTCAGTTTAGCAAGTGGCCGGAAGTGCCGGCGGGTTTTTGCCGTGCTGATTTTCAGCAGCTCCAGGTGTTCCGTTCCGGCCGGCAGCTTTTACTGGTCATCAGTATTCCGAAAGGAAGTTCACTTAAAGAACTTAACTCGCTGACAACACAGAATAATCCGCGTGCCGGCGAGTGGAACACATTGATGAAGAAATATCAGGAAGGAATAGAAGGATCGAAGCCGGGAGAGGTTTGGGTGGAAATGAAGCCGATAGCCAGCTTTTAGCTATTAGCTTTCAGTCATTGGCTTTCCATGAAAGACGCTGATAACAGATCGGTGAAAACAAAAAAATAATAACCAGGGCAGCAGGCTGACAGCTCATAGCCGACTGCCGATAGCAAATAAATATGAAAAAGATTTTTATCCTGTTAACAATGCTTTCATTAGGAGCAGAACTAAAAGCCCAAAACGGGGCTACGTGGATTTGGTATCCCGGAGATTTTGAGGTATGGCTGGGAAATAAGATGCAGAACAGGAGAACCGAGAGAGGTTCGTTTTTTCCGCCGTTCTGGAGAATGGATAGTCATTTTGTTCTGGTTGACTTTCATAAAGTATTCGATGTTCCGACAGAAGAACAGGTGGAACTGCATGTTGAAGGACAGTATAATGTAAAGATAGACGGAAAAGGTATTGCCGGATATCCGCGTACCATCACAATGCCTGCGGGAAAACATAAGCTGAGTTTGAAGGTATTTTGCCAGGACAGGGTTCCCGCCATATTTGTTAGGGGAAAATCTGTTGTTTCTGATTCTACCTGGCTGGTTACCTATGAAGATAAAGAGTGGATTGATGCCAGCGGTAAGGCTTCCGATCAGTCGGGTACGACCTGGTTGTCGGCAGGGAGCTGGAACTTTGATTCACCTGCGACGCCTCCTTCAAAATTCACTCTTGCGACAAGTCCTCAGCCGGCTGTGAAAACAGAGAAAACAGCAAACGGTCTCCTGGTTGATTTCGGGAAGGAGACTTTTGGATATATTAAGCTGCATGGATTAAAAGGGCAGGGGCGTGTGTCTATCTATTATGGCGAATCACGAGAAGAAGCGCTGGCAACGGAGACCTGTGAGACGCTGGACCATCTTGATGTGAATATCACGGGAAAAAAAGATACGCTGACAAGCCTTACCAAAGCATTCCGGTTTGTAAACGTGAAGTTTGACAGTGGCGTTAGTATCGATAACGTCTCTATGCTGTACGAATATCTTCCGGTTGCTGACAGGGGTGACTTCCGCTGCTCGGATGCAGAGATCAATAAGATCTACGATGTTTCTAAATATACTTTTCACCTGAACACAAGGGAGTTTTTTATTGACGGTATCAAACGCGACAGATGGATATGGTCGGGGGATGCCTACCAGAGCTTCCTGATGAACTATTACCTGCTGTTTGATTCACCATCGGTTACCAGAACCCTTCTGGCTCTGAGAGGGAAAGACCCGGTAAGCAGTCACATGAATACGATCATGGATTATACCTTTTACTGGTTCCTGGGTATAAGTGACTACTATCTGTATACAGGGGATAAAAAATTTATTGAGCAGTTCTATCCACGGATGCAGAGTATGATGGAATTCTGTTTAACACGCCGTAATGCCAGCGGTC
>JBQGEO010000066.1:0-3146 GCA_052039655.1 Pararcticibacter sp. | reverse complement strand
GAGGATATGGGGGAAATCTCTACAACGATAAAGAAATAGATATTATCTTCACAGTAGTAACCCGCCTGGAAGTCTCAAAAGTAAAGGACGTAGTGAAACTGATAGACCGTAAAGCCTTCATGGTGATGAATGTGATCACCGAAACTAACGGAGGACTCATTAAGCGAAGGCCTTTGCATTAAATCGCGGAGCCGGAATTACTCCGGTTTTTAGCTTTTTTGTTCCGATTTTAACAGCGCAGCACGGTATACTCTGCCCATTTTCGCGGCAATAAAACGCGAAGGCAAAAATCTCATAAAGATGGCTCCGGCGCGATTGAAGAACCCGGGAACATACGTATACTTGCGATGCCGGAAGGCATAAATACCTTCTTTGGCTGCTTGTTCTGCCGGCATCAGCCAGCCTTTTAAGTTTTCGAATCTTTCATCTCCCGTCATCTCGGTTGCGATGCCCGCCGGCGCATATACGGTAAGCGATAAGCCGGGATTCTTAAGCTCATGCGAAAGTGCCGATATAAAGTTCAGGATAAAACCTTTGGTACCAGAATAGGCTGCCTGATAGGGAACGGGAAAGAGAGCAGCCATGCTGGATACGATCATGATGCCTCCTTCTTTGCCCTTGGCCTCGAAGTAATTAACGAGGTGGTTTGTCAGGCTGACGACACTTAATACGTTGGTTTGCAGGATGGTCATAAATTTGTCCCAGGGCAGATCGGCATGTCTGCCAAAATAGGTCACCCCTGCATTCAATATGGCTCCATAAAGTTCTCTGCTCCCTGTGCTTTCCTCCACTAACCTGGTGATATCTTCTTCTTTCGCAAGGTCTGCTACCAGGACACGGATCTCGACGCCGGTTGTAAGAAGCTCTTCTTTAAGTTCTTCCAGTTTATCCCTCCGGCGGGCAGTCAGAATAAGGTTCGCCTTAAATTGCTTTGCAAGAAGTCTTGCCATTTCCCTGCCTAAGCCCGACGATGCACCGGTGACAAGGATCCACTTGTTTGCAAGTTGAAGAGGTCTCATTATTTTATCAGGGGATCTTTTTCTTTCGTAAATAGCTGGTATACCTTTTTATCGACCCATGAGGGCAGAATTTTATTCATCATCACCGCAAGTTTTCCCTGTCCTGTCATGATGATCGTTCTTTTCCTGTCGGTCACACCTTTTGCAATTATGGCTGCAACCTCTTCTGCCGGCATCATCTTTCCTTCGTCCATGCTGCTTTCGCCCTGTTGGCTTCCGTCTTTTGCCAGAGCCGTATTCCGGATATTGGAAGCCGTGAAGCCGGGAGCGGCAACCATAACGTGTAAACCTGTTTTCAGGTTTTCTACCCGCAGCGCTTCCATGAAGCCATTCATCGCAAATTTAGAGGCCGAATAACCTGTCCTTCCGGGCAAGCCTCTGTATCCAGCAATTGAAGAAATTCCGACAACGGAACCCTTGCTCTTCAAAAGTTCCGGGAGTGCGTATTTTGTACAGTACACCGTCCCCCAAAAGTTCACATCCATCAGATTTCTGATCACTTTCAGATCAAGGTCTTTAAACAGCGCTCTCATGCTGATGCCTGCGTTATTGATCAGCACGTCGATCCGGCGGAAGGTCATGGATGCCTGCCGGATAAGATGCTCGCAATCTTCTTCCAGGGAAACGTCACATTTAACAGCTATCGCCTTTATTCCGTACCGTTTCTCCAGGTCCTGGGTGATCTCGCAAAGTGTTACATACTGGCGTGCTCCAAGCACGAGATTAGCACCGAGCCGGGCAAATTCTTCAGCGCAGGCTTTACCGATACCTGAAGATGCTCCTGTTATAATGACTGTTTTGTTTTTTAGTTCCATCTGAGAGGCACAAAAGTAAGATGTTTTAACCAGTATATGGCACCCTGGTGGCGATTGACCTGGCCAGGGTAATTTCATCTGCGTATTCAATCTCCCCGCCAAAGGCTATTCCCCGGGCGATGGTGGAGATTTTAACCGGCAGGTCTTTTAGCTTTTTGTAAATATAGAAGATCGTGGTGTCTCCTTCCATCGTAGCGCTGAGTGCCAGTATTACCTCCTGTATTTCTCCTGTCTGAACGCGCTGAACGAGCCTGTCGATATTTAAATCGGACGGGCCAATCCCATCCATGGGAGAGATAAGGCCACCCAGTACATGATAAACCCCGTTAAACTGGTGGGTGTTTTCTATTGCCATTACATCGCGGGTATCTTCCACAATGCAGACAAGCGATCCGTCCCGTTTGTTGGAAGCACATATTTCGCAGGTCTCCGAGTCCGATATATTACTGCATTCTTTGCAGTAACGTATTTCGTTCTTAAGACGTGTCAGTGCGCCGCTGAAAGCTTCTACTTCTTCCTTGTTCTGGTTAAGAAGATGAAGTACCAGTCGTAGAGCGGTTTTCTGGCCAACACCAGGAAGTTTCGCAAATTCATTTACGGCGTTTTCCAGCAAGCGGGAAGAAAAATTCATTCTGCAAAAATACAGATGCGGGTGGAGTTCTTTTTATCGGGTGAAATTTTTTTACATTTACCCGTAAACAAACAACATCGAATAAAAATTATTAATGAATGGATCAGGGAGCAGTTGCCGAAATGCAGAGAATGAAAACAGTGCACAAGGGGGCTTCAATGATTAATAACAGGTGATAATATGACAAGTGACGAAAAAATAAGAAATGCGTTTGAGAATAAAGACTGGCAGGAAATTAAGGTAACAGACTCCTGGCAGATCTTTAAGATTATGGCGGAGTTTGTGGAAGGATTTGAAAAGCTGGCTAAAATAGGTCCCTGCGTTTCGATTTTCGGATCTGCAAGAACTCCCCAGGATAACAAATATTATAAGATTGCTGAAGAAACAGCGAGGCTTCTGACTGAGCACGGTTACGGTGTCATCTCAGGAGGAGGGCCGGGTATAATGGAGGCGGCCAACAAAGGAGCTTATGAAAATGGCGGAAAATCTGTTGGATTGAATATTGAGCTGCCCTTCGAACAATTTCATAATAAGTACATTGATCGTGACAAGATAATGGAGTTTAATTACTTCTTTGTCAGGAAGGTGATGTTCATGAAATATTCCCAGGGATTTATCGTGTTACCGGGCGGGTTCGGAACAATGGATGAAATGTTTGAAGCGATCACCCTTATTCAGACC